>CAYXEE010000063.1:0-9869 GCA_964463935.1 uncultured Chitinophagaceae bacterium
TTTGCCGAAACGAAGCATCGGCTTCGTGCAGGCAGGCTCAGCATGACCATCTGCATAACTTCAGTTATTTTATTTATAATACTATGAAAAAAATATCCGTAACTATTTCAGCTGTTAGCGTGCTAATTTTCTTTTCCGGTTGCGTAGCGTTTGATCCGGTTTGGGAATTTAGCAAACAGCGCTACACAAATACAGTATCGTACTTTAATACTTATTACAACGCAGAGCGATTATTTTCTGATGCTGAAAATGACGTCTTAAAATCTCAAAAATCTGCGCTGGAAAAACCAATTATTGGAAAACAGGCAGCGTTTCAAATTTCCAGTACTGCGCGGCAAAAGTTTACGCAATCAATTGAAAAGAATTCAAAACTTCTTTCTTATTATCCAAATTCTAAATGGGTTGATAATTCGCTTCTGATGATTGGTAAAGCATATTTTTATTTAGATGATCATGTAAAAGCAGAACGAAAATTTTTAGAATTATTTGCAAAGTTTCCGCAAAGCAATAAAATACCCGAAGCTAAATTATGGTACGGGCGTTCTTTGCTTCGTCAAAATAAATTTGCTGATGCTCAAAAACTTCTCGAAGAACTCTATAAATCATCAGATGTGGACAACACTCTCTCCGGCTTAGCAATGGTAGAACTCGGAGAATACTTTTACAAACAGCAGAATTATGTTCAAGCGCTCGAATTATTATCTGCTTCTACAAAAATATTAGGAGATGATGAAAGAAACGCCACAACACAGTTATTTATTTCCGACTGCAATCTTAAACTCGGAAGATTTGATGAGGCAAAAAAAAGTTATGAGAAAGTGTCTGATTTCTCTCCCGTCTATTATCAACTATTTTTTTCAAAATTGCAGACTGCGAAAATATTTGTTTTGAAAAAAGAATTTGATTCTGCATTAGATTTGCTTTCCTTGCTTCAATCCGATTTAAAAAATATTGAATATCTTGCCTCTATTCATTTTGAAATTGCTAATACTTATTTAGCCAAAGGGGAAACAGAAACAGCATTTTTAAAATACCACTATGTTGATACTGCGTTTGCAAAAACTGACGAAGCTGCCCGCGCATATTATACAGTTGCTACGGTATATGAAAAACAGTATGGTTTGTACGACTCTGCAAAAATTTATTACGACAAAGCAAAAAATGAATTTCCGCAGTCTGAAATAAATGCTGAAGCGGTTCGGAGAGCAAATATTTTTACGCAGTATTTTATTCTTAAAAAAGAATTAAGCGTTACAGACAGCTTGTTTAAAAATATTGACACGAATTTAGTACATATTGATACCAGCGCTATTGTGAAACTTTATGTACCGCCTAAGAAAGATACGGCTGCCGTAAAGTCAAAAAAAACCACTGCTAAAAAATCTGAAATTTTTGTTTCTGACAGTCTTGCATTTGTTGACTCATCATTAGCGGCGGCTGTACTTAAAAAGAAAAAAGAAAAAAATAGACTTGCTGATTCTCTTCAAAGACTAACAGCTAAAACAAAATTTGAATTAGGCGGATTATTTTATTTGGAATTTCAACTGCCGGACTCGGCATTGCATTGGTACAATCTTGTTTTACGCGATCATTCTGCAACAGAATATGCGCCGCGTTCAGTGTACACAATGGCAGATATTTACAATACACAACAAAATAAAAAAAATACTGCTGATTCTCTGTATAGATTTCTTGTTGAGCAATTTCCATTAACGCTATATGCGCAGGAAGCGCGAAAATTTTTAGGTATTCCTCAACTTGTTCTTGAAAAAGATGCCGCCTCTGATATGTATATGAAAGCGGAAAGTTTATCTGCTGTTAATGTAAATAGGGGAATTGAGTTATATAAAAAGATTGCACAAGATTTTCCTCTTTCGCCAATTGCTCCTAAATCGCTTTATGCCGCAGGTTGGTTATATGAAAATACATTGCAGAAAAATGACAGCGCGTTATCAGTGTTTAGAAGAATTGTCGCTGCATATCCTTTAACTCAATTTGCTTCTACAGTAAAACCAAAAATTGCAGAATACGAAGCGGAGCAACAGCGCTTAGAAAATGAAGCGAAAGAAAAAGCTCAGCAAGAAAAAGAAGAAAAAGAACGCATTGAAGCTGAAAAAAGAGAAAAAGAAAAAATAAAAACTACACCGCCAGCTGTACCATCGACAACACAGGATTCTACAACTGTTCCCAAATTCTGATGAAACAAGAAATCGTTCCAATTACAAATATTAGTTATTTAACAGATGAAATTATAGAGTTGTCTTTTCAATCCGAATATCTTAGTAAAGAGACCAAACCGGGACAATTTGTAAACATTTTGGTTGATAATCATTTCCCGCTGCTGCGCCGGCCCTTTAGCGTATTTAATGTTAAACAAGATATTCTTTCAATTGCTTTCAATATTGTAGGAACAGGTTCAACAATATTATCAAAGAAACAATCCGGCGATACTCTTGATGTGCTTGGTCCGTGCGGCAATAATTTTCTTCAATTTACAGAAGGAGATTTTGAAACGGCGGTTATTGTTGCCGGCGGTATCGGAGTTGCTCCATTTTCAATGTTTACAGCCGCAATTTCCAAAAAGAAAAACATTCAAACTTTTTTGGGCGGCAGAACAAAAGATTTAATTTTAAAAAACGGTCTGAAGAATGTAAAAGTTTCTACAGACGATGGAAGCGAAGGATTTAAAGGAACTGTTTTAGATTTGATTAAAGAAGATTTTGCAAAAAATAATTATGGAAAAATTCGCTTTTTTACATGCGGACCTTCGCGTATGATGAAAGCGTTAGCAGAATTTTCAAAAGAAAATATGATTGAATGTTATGCCTCATTAGAAACAGGAATGGCGTGTGGAATCGGATTGTGTCAGGGATGTAATGTTGAACTTAATGATTTTGGGAAAAAATACGCTCTTGTGTGTAAAGAAGGAACAATTTTTGAAACGCAGAAAGTTATTTTTTCATGATTGAATCCTTTAAAATTAAAAATGTTGAGTTTGCAAATCGCGTACTTACCGCCTCAGGCACATTTGGGTATGGCGATGAAGTACCGGAACTTGTTGATATTAACAAACTCGGCGGTATTATTACAAAATCTTTGTCGTTAAACCCGCGCGATGGTAATCCCAATCCACGCATTACCGAAACAGCAAGCGGTATGCTAAATTCAATTGGACTTGCAAATATCGGCGTTCATAAATTTATAGAAGAAAAACTGCCGAAACTTTGCACGACAACAACACAAATAATTGTAAATATTGCAGCAAGCAGTGTAAAAGAATATTGTGATATTCTTGAATTGTTAGAGCATCAAAGTGGAATTGCCGGTTATGAAATAAATGTTTCCTGCCCGAATGTAAAAGAAGGAGGGCTTAATTTTGGAACTGATGTAAACCAAGTAGGTTTAATTACGAAAGAACTTAGAACAAGAACAAATCGAATTCTTATTATCAAATTAACTCCCAATGTAACACACATTTCTGAATTTGCCCGCGCATGCGAAGCTGAAGGAGCTGATGCAATTTCCGTTATTAACACAGTAATTGGTATGGCAGTTAATATTTACACGCGCAAGCCAAAAATTGCTACGGCTACGGGCGGGCTTTCTGGTCCGGCAATAAAACCGATAGCGCTTGCAAAAGTATATGAATGTTTTAACGCGGTAAAAATACCAATTATCGGCGTTGGCGGAATTACATCGTGGGAAGATGCAATGGAGTTTTTACTCGTCGGCGCATCAATGGTTCAAATCGGTACTGCAAATTTTATCAATCCTGCGGCAGGAATAGCAATTGCCGATGGAATTAGAAATTACTGTGAAAAATTTTCTATTAACGATGTAAGCAACCTTATCGGAACATTAGAAACGAATAAAAATGTTTCAATAATTTCAAGCTGGTTATAGCTGCAATAAAAATACTTTGTGAAAAAAAATTCTGATATACAGACAACTCTCAATTTTCTCTATTCTCTGCATAGTTTCGGCATTAAGTTGGGATTGAAGAATATCCGCAAATTACTCAGCACGCTGGATAATCCGCATAAAAAAATCATTACAATTCATGTTGCAGGAACAAACGGTAAAGGTTCAACCTGCTCAATGATTGCCGCAATTCTTACAGCGGCTGGATATAAAGTCGGATTATACACGTCTCCGCATCTTGTTCGATTTAACGAACGAATTAGAATCAATGGAAAAATGATTTCAGATGCAGAAATTGTTCGTTACGCAAAAATAATTCGAAGTGAAGTTGTAAAACAGCATGCGACTTTTTTTGAAACAACTACCGCTATTGCGTTCAAATATTTTTTTGATACTAACGTTGATATAGCAGTAATTGAAACAGGTTTAGGCGGAAGGTTAGATTCTACAAATGTCATTCGCCCAATAGCCAGCGTCATTACAACAATTGGTAAAGACCATGTTAAACATCTTGGAAATACGATTGGAAAAATTGCATTTGAAAAAGCGGGAATAATTAAATACAAAATTCCAGTTGTTGCAGGAAATATTTCCGGCACGGCAAAAAAAGTAATTTGGGAAATTGCCAAGAAAAAAAAATCGAAAATATATTTTTCTCAAAAAGAAATTTTAGATAATTCTTTAAAAAATTTTGCTGTTGAATTGCAGGGGAAACATCAGACCGACAATACTAAAACAGCTTTAAGCGTAATACATGCGATATCAAATAAATTCTCTGTAAGCGATGAAGCAATTTTTAATGGGTTAGCAAATACTACTGCGCTAAGCGGTTTGCGCGGAAGATTTGAATTTCTTCGGAGAGGAACAAAGCGGATTATTCTAGATGTGGCGCATAATGCAGATGGAATTGAGGTTCTTGTTCAATCGTTGAAAGCTGTTTCTTCAAAAAAAATAGTTGTAATTTTTGGAGTTATGAAAGATAAAAATTACCGAACAATGCTGGAAAAACTGCAAAAAATTTCGCCCAAAATTATTGCTACACAGCCGAATATAGAACGTGCTTTACGTCCCGAGCAAATCGGAAATTTGTGCGCTGAAATGGAAATAGAATATATTGTAACTAAAAATGTGAATGATGCTGTTCGGGTAGGAATTATATCTATTGGAAAGGAAGATATTCTTGTTATTACCGGTTCTTTTTATGTGGCAGGCGAAGCGGTTAGTTTTTTAGAAAACTCTTAACAAAAAAAAAATCTTGACATTCCGATTCAATTCATCTATTTTGCACAAGGGTTAATGAGAAACATTCCTGAGAAATCAATTCATCCGCTCAATTATCGAACATCAAAAAACTTATCAATATCTGAATTCCGAAATAATTACGAATATAGTTTTATCACAAATTTTTCTTAAACATAATCAAATCTTTTCTGGAGGAAATCTTCTTCTATGCCAATGGACATTTCTGAATTAAAGTCCAAAAAAATTGCCGACCTCAGCAAAATAGCCAAAGAGCTTGGACTCACCGGTGTAAGCGACCTGCGCAAACAGGAACTCATTTTCAAAATTCTTGAAGCACAAAGTCAAAAAGACGGACAAACTTTCAGCAAAGGCGTGTTGGAAGTTCTGCCGGACGGCTACGGATTTTTGCGTTCCGTGGATTACAATTATCTTCCGTCGCCGGATGATATTTATGTTTCGCCCTCGCAAATTAAAAAATTTGCATTGCGAACCGGCGATACTGTGAATGGACAGGTTCGACCTCCAAAAGAGGGAGAACGCTTCTTTGCTTTGCTTCGCGTAGAAGCTGTAAACCAAGAAGATCCTGAAAGAATTCGCGAGCGAACGTTATTTGATAACTTAACGCCGCTGTATCCCGAAGAGCGGTTAAAATTAGAAACGGCTCCCGGCGAGTATGCAATGCGTATTTTAGATATGCTTGCGCCGATTGGAAAAGGGCAGCGCGGCTTAATTGTTTCTCCGCCGAAAGCCGGTAAAACAATTATGCTTCAAAAATTAGCAAACAGTATAGCTCGTAATCACCCTGAAGTAAAAATGATGATGCTTCTTATTGATGAACGCCCGGAAGAAGTTACTGATATGGAGCGCAATGTAACAGCCGAAGTCGTTGCTTCTACATTTGATGAACCGCCGGAAAGACACGTGCAAGTTTCCGATATGGTTTTGGAAAAGGCAAAACGGTTGGTTGAAGCAAAACACGATGTTGTAATTCTGCTCGATAGTATTACTCGCTTGGCTCGCGCGCACAATACTGTTACTCCGCACTCAGGAAAAATTCTCTCCGGCGGCGTTGACGCTATGGCATTGCATCGTCCGAAAAGATTTTTTGGCGCAGCAAGAAATATAGAAGGGGGCGGAAGTTTGACTATTATCGCAACCGCTCTTGTTGAAACAGGAAGTAGAATGGACGAAGTTATTTTTGAAGAATTCAAAGGCACAGGAAACATGGAAATTGTTCTTGATCGTAAACTTAGCGATCGCAGAATATTTCCTGCTGTGGATGTTAACCGTTCCGGCACTCGCCGAGAAGAAATGTTAATGACCGATGACGAGTTGAATCGCGTCTGGATTCTAAGGAAATTCTTAAGCGAATTCAATCCGGTTGAAGCGATGGAATTCCTGCTTGAAAAATTGCGAGGAACAAAATCCAACAAAGAATTCTTGAAATCAATGAATAGTTAAACTCAAAAAAGCCATCGTAAACGATGGCTTTTTTTTACAAAATCTTAAAATGAAAACTCTCATTAAACAAAAACAAATCGAAAAACTAAAACGCGAAAATATACTCTATCGTTGGGGTTTAAACGTAAAAGAATTAACAAAAATAGTAGATACAAATCCAAGTATGCGTGGTTTAATGTTGGGTTACGTAGCAGAATATAAATTACGGAAAATGTATTTTGAAAATAAAAAAATATCTGCACTCGTAAAAGATGACGATCATGATAGAAAAAACAAAGGTGATATTCGCTTTAATTATCGTAGTATATCTTTTAGAATCGAATCTAAATCACTTCAAACAAATTTGATAAGAAAAACTGATGATGGATTTAAGGCAACTTATCAATGCGATGCAAGCGATAGCAGGATAGTTAGGTTCTCAGATGGTTCTGAATTAAAAACCACTTGTCTTCTTGTAGGAGAATTTGATATTGTTGCTGTAAATATGTTTGCTTTAGAAGAAAAGTGGCGTTTTGCTTTTGCACTTAATGAGGATTTGCCTCGTAGTAAATATAAAAATTATTCACCGCTGCAACAAAAAGAACTTTTATCGTCTTCGATGCCAATTACTTGGCCATTGATTCCGCCATATGTAGAAAATCCATTTGAATTGCTTGATCGTCTAGTAAATCGCGTAAAACAAAAATAGAATTCTTTTTGGATAATACTGGTTCCTTTTCAAAAATGAGGAAATAAGAGTGGTTTTTTCGTGCATGAACTTGTCGAATCATTCGGCTTACTCCAGCCTTATTTGTTCTGGTTAAAACAAATAAATCTTTTGCATAAAAACCCATTAGAAATAAATTAATAATGATTTCAACATGTGTTAACCTCTGTATTCCTGCGCTAACTTCATCCTGACATTTTACAATTAAAATACCATTCTTTTTTAAAACTCTTTTGGCTTCAATTGAAGCTTGAATATAAAATTCAACAACTGCATCATGCCATTTCCTATTTAAGTCTTTTGGTCGAGAACCATTAGAGTAATGATTTTGAAATGAATTATGACTTCCCTTACCAGCAAAACTTGAATCCTCTCTAAATAAACCTTCCATATAAGGTGGATCTAAAACAACACAATCCATTTCATTATTCCGATAAGGGAGTTTTCGACAATCAATCCCTGTTTTTAAATCAGTAAAAAAGAGTTTGTATTTTTTTTGTTCTACTTTTTTCCAAAAAACACCTTTCCCAAAAGTTACATCTGCTATCTTCGAACCAACGGGAACATGCAAATTAAGAATTTTTGGAAAGATTTCGCTATTATCACTAGTGGAAGATGTAAATACTAAATCTGATGTTGATTTCCCTGACGGTGATTTTCTTTTATTTTTTAACTTTGTTATTTCCATGTTTTAAATATACAAAAAAAGTTATTCTTTGTTTCTCATTTTTATTTCAAAATAATAACATTAAATTATATCGGAAACAAAATTTGTCGTATGAAAGGAATTTTTTATGAAAGAAATATTCATCGTAAGCGCTTGCAGAACTCCAATCGGTTCATTTGGCGGTGCGTTAAGTTCTATTCCTGCTCCAAAACTTGGCGCCCTAGTAATTGAAGAAGCCGTAAAAAGAGCTGGAGTTCAAAAAGAAATTGTTCAAGAAGTAATTATGGGAAATGTTGTTCAGGCCGGAGTAGGTCAAGCGCCTGCGCGCCAAGCCGCAATCTATTCAGGGCTTCCACAATCTGTTGAAACTATGACAGTGAATAAAGTGTGCGGCTCTGGATTGAAAGCTATTATGCTTGCGGCACAATCTATTGCACTGGGAGATTCTGATGTGATTATTGCCGGCGGAATGGAAAGTATGTCTAACGCGCCGTATTTAGTTCCGCAAGCGCGTTATGGTTATAGATATGGTAATGGAGAATTTCAAGATTCGTTAATGCGAGATGGTTTGCAAGATATTTATCAAGGCGTACCGATGGGAAATTTTGCCGAGTTGTGCGCAAAAGAATGTTCAATCCCAAGAGAAGCGCAAGATGAATTTGCTGTTCTCAGTTACAAACGCGCTCAGGAATCTTTAAACACCGGGAGATTCAACGATGAAATTGTTAAAGTTCCAATTCCCGGGAAAAAAGGAGAAGTTAATTTTGTTGAAAAAGATGAAGAACCGTTCAAGACAAATTTTGATAAAATTCCAACGCTTCGTCCCGCATTTCAAAAAGATGGAACTGTAACTGCTGCAAATTCTTCAAAAATAAATGATGGCGCTGCAGCGGTTTTATTAATGTCAGCAGATAAAGCGAAAGAACTTGGAGTAAAACCAATTGCTAAAATTATTTCTTCTGCTTCTTCCGCAAAAGCGCCGGAATGGTTTACAACAGCGCCGGCAGATGTTATTACTAAAACGTTGAATAAAGCAAAACTAAATTTGAATGACATTGATCTTTTTGAAATCAATGAAGCGTTTGCCGTAGTTACGTTGGCAGTTAATAAAATCGCTGAAATTGATGTGAACAAAGTTAATGTTAACGGCGGCGCAGTAGCGCTTGGGCATCCGATTGGCGCAAGCGGCGCTAGAATTGTTGTTACATTACTAAATGCTTTGATGCAACGAAATCTAAAACGGGGAATGGCGGCAATTTGTATCGGCGGCGGCGAAGCAAGCGGTATGATTATCGAACTGATGTAATTATTTTAAAGAGTGATTATGAATATTAAAAATGTAACTGTTATTGGTTCCGGTACTATGGGAAATGGAATTGCGCATATATTTGCACAATTTGGTTACAATGTTATACTTAATGATATTAAACAAGAATTTCTTGACAGAGGAATTAAAACAATAACATCGAATCTCGACCGTCAATTAAAAAAAGGAACTTTGACGGAAGATCAAAAATCAAAAACACTTTCTCATATTACGCAATCGCTCAATCTTTCCGAAGCGGTTCAATATGCGGATATTGTAATTGAAGCCGCAACAGAAAACAAATCTGTTAAATTAGAAATATTTAAAACTATAGATGCCAATGCGCCTGCAAGAGCAATTCTTGCATCGAATACTTCTTCAATTTCTATTACGGAAATTGCCGCTGTTACAAAACGCCCGCAACAGGTTATTGGAATGCATTTTATGAATCCCGTTCCAATAATGAAATTAGTTGAAGTTATTCGCGGACTTGCTACTTCTAATGAAACGTACGATGAAGTAAAACAATTATCTGAAGCAATAGAAAAAACTCCTGTAGAAGTAAA
>CAYXEE010000064.1:0-9849 GCA_964463935.1 uncultured Chitinophagaceae bacterium
ATAAAAAGTCTTTTTCAATTGATTCTACTTCGGGCTTAATACTTTATACGCCTGGAGTTACCAATAGCGGCATTGTTCAAAAAATAGATACTTCGGTATTTGAAATGCCTGCGCCGAAAGGCAACACAATGCATCAAACAATTGGTTCTATTCCAATTACAATTGATAATCCGCCGTCGTTTTCACTTACAGCAAATCAACTTGGAATTAAAGCTGCGGATTTTAATCCTAAAGTAGATCCTGTTACTGTTACATTAAGCCCGACACAATTAGGTATGCCGGTTGGAACTCCTTTGGTAGTTGATCTTCCATCTGTTACAATAAGAGAAAAAGTTGGAGATACGTCGGCGTATCAATATTTAGTTTTTGAAAATGGAACAATGAATCTGAAGATAACAAACAATTTTCCTGTTGCAATTCAGTTTATTGGAGATTCGTTGCAGCTTGTGAATTATAACAAAGCAGCCGATTCTGTTGAAATTGTTGCATCGTTTAAATTTGCAGGAGCTATTTCTGCGGGTACAGTTGGGAATGCAACGCCGGTTTCGATGGCAAATACAAAAATGGATGGGATATTGTTATTAAAAGGCGTAATGAAAACAGTTGGTGCTTCAGGCCAAATAATTACTAACAGCCACAATATGGGAACCGAGATTTCATTTACTAATCTTAAAATAAAATCTATGGTACCCGATCCTGCGCCGCCGGTTGCAATTGATCAATCGTTTGGCAGTGAAACAGATTTTAAATATATCGTTTTTGAAAAAGGGCAGTTGCAGCTATCTATTACAAACAGTTTTCCGTTCACAATTAAATTTGACGGCGATTCGCTTCAACTTGTTAATGTAAGCGATACAACTGAGGTTGTTGCTAAGCTGCAATTTACCGGTCCGATAACCGGTAATTCTTCTCAACAATCGCAACCGATTAATTTAAAGAATGTAAAAATGGGAGGGTTAGTACGATTAAAAGGTACGATTAAAGTGAGCGATTATTTTGGAACAACGGTCGGTAATAACGACGAAATAAAAAGCACGCTTCAAATTACCAATACAGAATTAAAATCTGCAATGGCAAATACAATTAATTTTAAAGATTTGGATGTTGTAGATATGCCTGATTCAGCGCTTGTGTTAGATGATTCTGTAAAAATTAAAACTGCAGATTTCACAAAAGGTAAGATGAAAGTTCGATTGATAAACAATCTTGCATTTAGGATAACGGTGAAATTTAGAATTGACGAATTGTACGACAAAGTAAATAACAGAGTGTATTATTTGCCGGGAACCAATATTAACACCGGCGAAGTTTCCGTAAATCCGAACGATTCGCTTACGCCGGAAATAGATATGAGAAATATCGGCTTCCGTTCCCGCAATCCATTAACAAAAGCACCGGAAGGAATTGTGCCGACAAGGGAACTTCACTTCTCGCTGCAAATAAAAACTATTAAAGCAACAACCGGCTATGTTCTAATTGACAAATCCAATTTTGTTACAGCGGATGTTCAACCGACGGAAGCATTTGGTTTGCAAAAAGTTGTGGGAAGCGTTCCGCCGCAAACGTTTGTGATTAACCAGAAATTTGATGCGGGAATTGGAGATATCGGAGATAAACTTACGGTTAAGCGAATTGCAAGCGCGCTGCGTCTTGGCGCCAATGTACTAATTTCCGGCGGTTTCCCTTCCGATGTTGATTTGTGGGTTGTGCCGTTGAATAAAACCGGATTACGAGGCGATTCGGTTCGCATTAACCAAAAAATAAATCCATCAATTACTTCTACAATTACAATTGATAGTTCCACAGTAAATACGATGATGAATAGCTTTCTTACCCGCACGGGCGAATTTCCTGCAAGTTTTCAATTACGTGGAAAGGTTGTCGTCAATCCCGATTACAATCTAAACAGCACAAGCGCAACGCTTGGGGTGGGACAAATAAGCAAAAACGACAGCGTTTCGGTAAATCTGAGCTATTCAATTCCGGTTGCAATTGGAATTAAAGAAGGTTTGTTGCGCGATACGACATCGTTTACGCAAACATTTGATGATACTTCAAAACTTGCCTTAATTAAAGGGGGCAGAATTTATTTAGATGTAAAAAATACATTGCCGTTAGATGTTGAAATGAGATTAGCTCTGTTAAAAGCAATGCTCGGCGATAAAAACAAAGCAGATACTTCTTCTTCGGCTGCAGTTCTTACAATTCCGCAGACATATACTAATCCTGCCGATTCTGCTAACTATCCGCCGTTAAGAATAAAAGCTGGGGTTGATACAACAGGCGCGCGTTCATTTACGTTCTTAAATTTAACTCCAGATGATGCAAAGAAATTAAATCAAGCTTCATTTTCTGCTGTAATGCTAAAATTAGAAACTCCTGGCGGCGGAACAGTTGCAAAAGAATTTAAAAAATCTGACAATCTTACAATAAAACTTAAAGCAAGCATAACGTTTTTTGTAAGCGAAGATAAATTAACTAATTAACCACATTAAAAGAAAGAAAGGACGAACACAATGAAAGCAAATAGTATAAAAAATTTCGTTGCATGTGCAATGTTCCTTCTTGCGCTTGATGTGGTTAGCGTTACCACATCATTTGCAGGAGGAGATAAATCCTCGCCGCGCCTTGTCGGTATGGGAAGAACATTTACTGCCTCTTCTCGCGGGTTGGATGCAGTCGGCGTGAACCCGGCAAACCTTGCGCTTAACGATAGAGATGCAACGGTTACAATAAATCTTGCGCCTGTCGGATTTGCTCTCGGCAGCGATTTTATTAACTTACAAATTTATGAAGATTTTTTCACCGGCGATCCAACTCTCGGTATCAATCCGAAAACAGGAAAAAATTATGCAAAGTTTTTAACCGAAGACGACAAAGATAAACTGCTTGAATTATTTGTAGATGGATTTGCCCGCACGCAGGCAAAAGTTGAAACTGCTCCAATCGGACTTTCGCTTCAGATTGGCAATTTTGGATTTGCAGTTGTTCCTTCCGTACAAATCGGAATGAGTCTCGATCTAGAAAAAGAATATTTAGAACTTTTCTTGCGAGGGTTGCCAAATAATAAAAATTATATTTTAGATCAAACAGCTGTTAACGCTCAAGCGGTTGCTGAAATGAACGCATCGTTGGCATATATCTTACCGCTTGATACAAGATATGTCAGCGATATTGCGCTTGGTTTTGGAGTTAAGTATTTGCAAGGTCTAGCGTTCATTGCTACCGACCATTACAATGCATCTATAAGAAATATTTCAAGCGCAAACAATCCGTATGGCGCAAGTGTAAGCGATACAATTGCTGCCGATTTTAATTTCTTGCAATGGATTGCGCGCTTAGATGAAAAGAATTTCAAGCCCGCCGGGACCGGCATAGGTTACGATGCCGGTATTTCTATGACGTTGTTTGATTATGTTCAGTTTGGCGCCAGTATTACCGACATTGGAAAAATTAAATGGGATAAAAACACACAGGCAGTAGTCGGAAATGCCAGCGTAAAAATTTCTAATATTGCCGACACGGCGCAGCAAAATCAGTTCAAAAACGCATTTAAAGGAAAAACTGTTGATACTACCGGATTTGAATTTGATTTGCCGACAGCCGTTCACGTTGGTTTTGCAGTTCAAATAGACGATGTGATTGATTGGTTTCCATTCCGCTGGTTAGTTGCCGTAGATGCTCATTACGGGCTTAATAATATAGGCGGAAATACAAAAATTCCGCAATATGCAATTGGAACAGAGTTTGACGCGCTTGCCGGCTTGCTTCCGTTGAGAACGGGAATTCAGATTGGCGGTCGAGAACGCTTTGCGTGGTCAGGCGGTTTTGGAATTCATCTTCTTAATACATTTGATCTGGATTTTGCAACGCAGAGTCTTGCGCTTATTACCAATCCTAAAACATTCCGAACAGGTTCATTCACAATGGGTTTCCGTTTGCGATTCTAAATAAAGAAATGTTGTATTTTTCTTACAAAAGCCTCAGCCAATTTTGGTTGGGGCTTTCTTATTTTTATGAAACTTTTCTGCATAATTCATTGATTTTCAACGGCTTTTCGGCTATATTTTGCTTTACAAATTATTAAATAACAACAATTTACAACATTTTTTGCAGTAAGGAGTTTTTCGGCGGTATGGCTATAATGACGAGAATGCGCGACAATATGCCTGTAATTCTTATCGGGTTAATAGTAATGTTTCTTGTTACCATTATTTTTGAATGGGGAATGGATTATCTTGGAATGAATCGCGGCGTTGGCGATGCGGTTGGGGAAATTGAAGGAAAGAAAATTACGTATCAGCAATTTTCTGAACTTGTAAAACAGCAAACTGAACAGTATAAAAAGAATTCCGGACAAGAACCGGATGAAAATACGTTGCGTCAAATTCGCGAACAAGTGTGGAATTCGCTTGTTACAGAAACGCTTCTGCAAAAAGAGACTGAACATTCCGGGATCACTGTTTCAGATCAGGAGATTATAGATTGGGTGCGAGGCGATAATCCGCCGGAATTTCTTGCACAGCAATTCCGCGATTCAATCGGAAATTTTCGCAGAGATGTGTATGAACAAGCATTAAACGATCCGCGCAATAAAGATATTTGGATTCAGGTAGAAACTGCGTTGCGTCAGCAGCGCCTTGCAGAAAAAATGCAGAGCGTTGTATTTGCATCTATTCGCGCAACCCAGGGAGAAATTATTGAGCGTTACACGGACCAGAATGTAAAAGTAAACGCTCAATACGCATTTTTTGATCCGAATGTTTTTATTCAAGATAATTCGGTAGAAGCAACCGACGATGATTTAAGAAAAATTTACAGCGATAATTCCGATGAATTTAAACGGCAGGCAACGCGAAAAGTAAAATATGTCGTTTTCAGCGACCAGCCATCTGCGCGAGATAGCAACGATGTTTTTGAACAAGCCGGCGGAGTTGTTCAACAGGCAAAAGCTGGAATTAATTTTGAAGAACTGCAAAAAAATTATACTGAAACGCCTTCTCAACCGGCATTTTTTAAACATGGCGAACTTTCTCCAAATAAAGAATCGGCAGTTTTTTCTGCTAAGGTTGGAGACATCGTCGGTCCGGTTAAAGATTTTGACGGATACACAATCTATAAGATTCTTGAAGAAAAAAAATCTAACGATGTTTATGTAAAAGCCCGTCATATTTTACTTCGCGCATCTGGAGCAGACGAAGAAAAATCTGCCAATTCGCTTGCAAAAGAATTGATTGCTCGTGCAAAAAAAGGAGAAGATTTTGCTGCGCTTGCGCGCCAATATTCTGTTGAACCGGCGGCTGCAACTTCGGGCGGAGATCTTGGATGGTTCGGAAAAGGAAGAATGGTAAAAGAATTTGAAACAGCGGCGCTTTCGGGAAAATCTGGCGATATTATTGGACCGGTAAAAACGCAATTTGGTATTCACATTATTAAAATTGAAGGACGCGACAGCAGAGAAATTAAAGCGGCAGCAATTACATTTCCGATTAAATCAAGCAGTTCAACAAAAGAAGATGCATTTCAACGAGCTCAGGATTTTTCGTATGTTGCGCGCAAAGGAAATTTTGAAGAAGAAGCAAAAAGTTTCGGACTTGCCGTGCAGGAAACTCCTGAATTTCAAAAAGGCAGTTATGTTCCCGGATTCGGGTACGCCGAAGGAGTTAATAAATTTGCATTTAAAAACAGTTTGGATGATGTAAGCGACGCATATCCGGTAAATAATGGTTATGCCGTTGTAATAATTACTGAAGTAAAAAAAGAAGGCGTTCGTCCGTTTGATGAAGTAAAAGAAACGCTTCGTCCGCGCGCTTTGCGAAAAAAGAAAATGGAGCAGTTAAAGCCGATTCTTCAGTCGAAGTTCTCGTCTCTTGGCGAAAACGGCGACTTGAACAGCTTAACATCCGATTCGAAAGTTCAAGTTCAAACAACAGGAGAGTTTGCGCTTGGCGGCGGAATTCCCACTGTCGGACGCGAGTTTGCATTTACAGGCGCGGTTCGCAATGCTGAAGCCGGAAAAATTCTTCCGCCTGTTGAAGGAACGCGCGGATTCTATGTAATAAAAGTTCTCGCCAAAACGCCGTTTGATTCGGCGGCATTTTCCGTTCAAAAAAACATGCTTGCGGCGCAGATCCTTCAAGAAAAAAAGCAGCGTTCGATTACGGCGTGGCTTGATAAATTAAAAGAAAAAGCGGATATCACGGATAATAGAGAATTGTTTTTCCGCTGATAATTTTTTTGTGAGGGAAGAATGAAGTGCGGTTTGGCGTTGGCGATGCTTGCGTTATTTACAGGAAATTCACTTTCTGGAGAGTTTGGCGTTTCTGTATCTGCTAAAGGGACTCTGACATCGAGCACGCGAATGATGTACGATGTAAATGCGCCGTCGTTTACGCAAGAAGATAGAATTATTGCTTCAAGCTGGGGATTTGGCGCAGATGTGAGAAGCAATACTTTTTTTGAGCGAGTTGTTATCGGCATTTCAGCAGAAGCGGTTCGCGGCTCAACAACTATTTCTCAAATTTATCCGCTGTTGCAAAATTTGCGGGTGCAAACAGAAGAAGGATTTGAAGCAAAAATTGCTGAAGTAAGCGCATATTATGTTGTGCCTATAAGCTCGGAAACAATTTTGTTTTACCTTGGCGGCGGAGTCGGCTATTACACGGGAAAGCGCTTGTATTCAGTTGCAGGGTATCAAACAACAAATGTTCAATCAACATCAAATATTGGAATTCATGTATTGACCGGAGCAGATTTTCGGATTGTTCCAAATATTGCTCTGCGGACTGAACTGAAGTTCCGCGATCCATATTTTGATGCAACAACAAAATTCGATAAATCTTTTGTTTCAGTTGAAGGACAACGCATTCCGCTTTCTCAGCAAGAACAAGTAACGAGAATAAATCTTTACGGAATAAATTACGTTGCAGGATTAGTTTTTTCACTATAAAATAAAGCGCTGTTTGAAAAACACAACTCCCGTCTCCATCGCGACGGGAGTTTCTATTTCAGAGAAAATGAAAGAACACAAAGAGAAAAAAAATATTATTTTTTTAACGGGATTTATGGGAAGCGGAAAAAGCACGCTCGGACCAATTCTTGCCAATACGATAGGATTTAATTTTATTGATCTTGATGAATTGATTGAACGGCGCGAAGGGAAAAAAATAAACGAAATCTTTTCTCGGAATGGAGAAAAAATATTTCGAGAAATTGAACGTGCGACTCTTCGTGAAGTGCTTGCCAATAAAGCTACGGTTATTTCTCTTGGCGGTGGAACGGTTACAAATTCTGAAACGCTGCAATTAGTTAAAAAATCCGGAATTATGATTTATCTAAAATCCGAATCTGATTATATATATCAGCGTTTACGTACAAAAGGAGACCGTCCGATGCTGCGGGATGAAAGCGGAAAACTGCTCGACGGTTCGGAGTTAATGAAAAAAATTGAAATACTTCTTGCTTCGCGCGCGCCGTATTATGAACAAGCCGATATTATTATTCATACCGATGGTCAGCGTATTGGAATTACGGTTGATGCGCTTGTAAAAAAATTATCGCCGATTATTGAGTAGAAATATGAAAACAATTCGCGTAGAATTAGGGGAGAGAAGTTATCCAATTTATATCGGCGTGAATCTATTAGAGCAATGCGCTGCTATTTTTAAAAAGCGCAAAGTTACCAATACCGTTGTTATTATTACGGATACCAACGTCGCCCGCCTCTATCTTTCAGAAATTAAACAGCGTTTAGAAGCCGAGGGCTTTCGCGTTTTTTCAATTACAATTCCTTCCGGCGAAAAACAAAAAAATCTTTCAACAGTTTATTCTATTTTCACAAAATTATTACAATGGAAAGTTGAACGAAAATCTACAATTGTTGCATTGGGCGGCGGAGTCATCGGCGACCTTGCGGGGTTTGCGGCGGCAACATATCAACGCGGAGTGGATTTTGTTCAAATTCCTACAACGCTTTTAGCGCAAGTGGATAGTTCTGTCGGAGGAAAAACCGGCGTCAATCACCATCGTGCAAAAAATATGATTGGCGCATTTTATCAACCGAAATTTGTACTGTCAGATATTTCTGTTTTGAAGACGCTGCCGAAGCGTGAAATTATTTGCGGACTCGGAGAAATAGTTAAATATGGAATAATTATTGATAAAAAATTTTTTGAATTTACCGCGCATAATCTAAAAAAAGCGCTTGCCTATAATGAAAAGATATTTTCTCATTTTGTTGCAGAATGCTGCGCAATGAAATCGTATGTTGTTTCTCACGATGAGCATGAAAGCGGTTTGCGTGCAATCTTAAATTTCGGTCATACTGTCGGTCACGCGTTAGAGCAGGCAGGGAAATATAAGGAATTAAAACATGGCGAAGCAATATTGTATGGAATGCTTATTGAAGCAGAAATTGCCGTTACGATGAATCTTCTTTCTCGCTCAGAATTTAAAAAAATAGAATTGCTCATCCGCCAAATACCGTTGCCAAAACTTCACAACAATATTCTTAATGTAAAGCGGTTGCTTCGTTCGATGGAGAATGATAAAAAATCTACGGTAAATGCAATTCGAATGGTCTTACCGGAAACAATCGGCAAAACAACTTTGCCAATTGCTATTGATAGAACTATTGCTGTTAGCGCGTTACGGCGGTTACAGCATAACGCAGTATAAAACTGCTTGCCGATGCAATAAAATCTTCCGCACAATTTTTTCAACACTGCTGCTTAAAATATTTTTTTTGCGGGTAAAATCTTCGTACAATTGGTCTGTAATTTTATTTCGAGAAAATCATGAATCAAAAAGAAAAAAATCAACAACTCTTTGCAATTCGTTTATCGCTTGCCGTTGGTATCCTTATGCTTATCGGCAAGTGGTATGCTTTTTCAATAACAAACTCCGCGGCAATTTTATCTGATGCTGCTGAATCGGTTGTACATATAATAGCTGTTGCATTTGCAGCGTATAGTATGTGGCTGCTATACCAGCCCGCGGATTCGAGTCATCCGTACGGACATGATAAAGTGAGTTTTTTTTCTGCCGGTATTGAAGGGATGCTGATTATTTTTGCGGCTGGATTTATTATTTTTGAATCGGTAAATAAACTTGTTTTTGGAATCACGCTCGAAAATCTTGATGTTGGAACATATTATATTTTCGGCGCTTCGGTCATCAATCTTGGACTCGGCGGATTTTTGGTATGGCGCGGAAAAAAATCTAATTCGTTAATTTTAATAGCCAATGGGAAGCATGTTTTAACCGATTCGTGGACGAGTTTTGGCGTTGTTGCAGGATTGCTTCTTACAATTTGGTCGGGCTGGCTTCCTTTTGATCCGATTATTGCAATTATTGTTGCTGCAAATATTTTATGGTCTGGCGGAAAACTTGTGCGCCAATCTATCGGAGGATTGATGGATGAAGCAAATCCTGAAATAGAAAAGAAAATTCAGGAGGTGTTGCTTGTGGAAACGCAAAGAAGAAATCTTCATTATCATGAACTTCGCTGCCGCAATACAGGAAATTCTATTTGGACGGAGTTTCATTTGCTTTTTCCCAAGGGAACTCTGCTTGAAGATGCGCATCATCATTCAACTGCAATTGAATTATTGATAAAACAAACATTTACAATTCCTACGCATATTGTAGCGCACCTTGAACCGATTGAAGATCACGACGAAGTTCATGTTGATCAACTAAGACATTAAACCCAGATTTGTCATTAGGTAACAATTTCTAATGACCGCTATTAAAAAAACATTAGTTAACTTATTTGAATACAATAAGTTATTCTTTGAAGTTACGCAGAACCTTAAAATCAATCGTCATTCCCGCACGTTTTAGGCGGGA
>CAYXEE010000065.1:0-9736 GCA_964463935.1 uncultured Chitinophagaceae bacterium
TCACCTTTTTTTGGAGGACTTTATAAAATGAAAAAAATTGTTTCTGTGTTTTTTTTGGTAATAATGATAGCGGGTTTTTCTGCTACGTTGTTCAGCCAATATGTTGATCCACAATTCCAAGTTGTAGCTACAATTAAACCTTCTGATTTCCCCGGCAATGTATGGCCCGATAGCGTTGCTGCATGGCGCGTTTACGGCGCACACGATTTAGATAAAGATAATAAAAAAGAATTTCTTGTTATTGTTGATCCGGCGACAACGCGCACTTCGGATACTACGATGCCGAGAATTTTACGCTTTGAAGTAAACGGCGATAATAAATACGATTTAGTTTGGTCGGCGCAAATTCCTCATCAATTTGTTGCTCGCGGTTCATGGCCTTGCTTAACCGTTGGGGATTTAGACAAAGATGGAAACCAAGAAATTATTTTCGGTTTACCTTCCGATGCACGTACAGGAAGCAATCCAAATCCTGATATCATCTTTATTTACGAATATGATACAGGTTTAAATAATTTCCCAACTGAACCTACAATGACTTCGACTTTAGGAATTAATTCCAAGACGCAATATACCATAACAAGCATTGTTGCCAACGATGTAGATAATGACGGCGATGTAGAACTGATTCTTAGCGCACGACGTTATCGGGGTCCAGGAATTCCTGATAAACGCCCGCTGTTTATTTATCGTTTACTTGGCGATGTTAGTCCCGGATTCAGTTCATTCGAAATGGAATTTGCCGATACAATCGGCACATTTAACGGCGGATATTATTTTAACAACCACGTTGTAGATTTTGACGGTAACGGCAAAAAAGAAATTTGGGGATTCACCTGGGATTTACTTAGCTATGCAGTGTACGAAGCAACAGGTCCAAATACGTACGCTTTAAAAGCTGATGTAAACCAAGCGGCCGATGCTGATTACGGCGAACAAAACAGCGTCGGATTTTATGATGCAAATAAAGATGGAAAGTTAGAAATGTTTGTTGCCGGACAAACAAGTCCGCCAAGCGCCGTTTTCTATCTTCCTAATACTAACAATCTTGCTTCGCTTTCCGTTACAAGCACAAAAATGATTACGCCGGCATTGGATAGCGCGAATTTCCAAGGCGCAGAAATCGGCGATGTTGACGGAGACGGAGAAGTTGATTTTATCATCGGAGATTGGAACACTGCAATACGTAAAGCATATCGTCTTAGCCATATTAAAAATCAACCGTTTGATGATCCATCCGGCTACAATTTTACAACTTTATACTATGCCCCGGATGATTCCACTTACAGATTTCCCAATGTTAATATAATGAATGATCTTGACGGCGATAATAAGAGAGAAATTTTTCTTGTTAACACATTTACGCGCGGCGGAAAAAAAGATGCTTCAATTATTGTTTTGGAAGCAAAAGTTGGTTCGCTCGGTGTAAATCAAATTTCTGATGTTGTACCGAATCAATTTACGTTAGAACAAAATTATCCGAATCCGTTTAATCCAACGAGCAAAATTCGCTTCTCGTTAAAACAAGCGGGCGATGTTCAACTTATTATTACAAACACGCTCGGACAGCAAGTTGGTTCGCTAATCAATAAACGTCTTGAATCCGGCACGCACGAAGTTACATTTGATGCCGCAGGGTTGCCAAGCGGAACATATTTTTACACAATGAAATCCGGCAGCTTTATGGAAACTAAAAAAATGAATCTTGTTCGTTAATGTAGTTTTCCTTTCACCACAATAAAAAACCCGAAGCAATCTGCTTCGGGTTTTTTATTTACTTCACTGAAAATACATTAAGATATGAAAGTATTGTTTCGTTTGTTAAGAAGGTGGACTCCCTCTGTTTATATTTTTTACGTTTATTTCAGTTCAGCATAATATCTGTTACATTACTGAAGTTACGCAAAATGATGTTTAAGGACTCAAAACCTGAATACCGTCATTCCTGCGAAGGCGGGAATCTATGAATTTGAACTGATTTCAATGTACGGATGCCCGACTAAAGCATTCGGGCATGACGTTTTTCTTGTTTTGCGTAACTTCAGTTACATTATTAACATCAGACATCTTATAAAACTTAGCGTCTTTGCGAGAAAAAAAATTGTGAATCAATAAAAATAATAATGGAATGCTAACTGCGGAAGAGGTAAAATTGTTCCATCGGAAAAATATGTAAACAATGCTTGAAAAGTTAAATGAACTCCTTCTTGAATGGAAAATTCTCCGCCAAGTCCCAAACCAGCGCGCCAGGGAGCGGCATACTTATTACTTCCCGAACCATTATACAAATAACTGGACGCTAACTCTGTGAAAAACCGCGACGATGTTCCCCGGATTAAATCATATTGATATTCCGCTCCAAAGGAAATAAACGTATCGCTGCTCTTCGGACGAAAAACTCCGCCGACAAATTGATACGATGATTTTCCGATTGTATGGTAACGAACGCTCACGCCGGCTCCCGATGCCGTTCCGCCGCTGAATCCTAATCCGTATATCCCGGAATTAAACGCTTCGCCTTTGCTTGTTGTAGCGGTAACTTGCGCAATTGAATTATTCCAAAAAAATAAAACTAAAGCGGCAATCACAAAAATATTTTTCATTGTTTCCTCTATTTCGTTTTAATCCAATTATACATATCTCTAAATGTCGCCTTCTTGCCCGTCATTAAAATTCCAATGCGAAAAACTTTCGATGCAACCCACATCAATCCGATAATTGAAGCAGAAAGAATAATAAGCGATGCAATTATTTCCCACCATTCCGGAGTGTGTATCGAAAATCGAAGAGCCATCATTGTTGGCGTTAACAACGGAATAAGCGACAGCGTCTTTACTAATGTTGAACTTGGGTTAATCATTACCGGCGCGGCAATAAAAATCGGCAGCATTAGCAATATTGTTACATATCCGGTCATTTGTTGCGCTTCCTGCTCGGTGGTAACCATTGCTCCCGCAGTAATAAAAATTGCAACGTACATTAAATAACCCAATACAAAATATAAAAGCATCAAAAACAAATTATCGCCGGCACTAAAAGGAATTGGCGTTGCAAAGTTTACTCCCACGAGCAACAAAATCCAAAATGCAATCGTTGCAAGTCCGAGCGCAGATAATCCGAATATTTTCCCTGACATCAATTCTTTTGGAGTGCAGGAAGAAACAAGCACTTCAATAATTCTGTTTGATTTTTCTTCAACAACGCTGCGAATTAACATTTGACCTGTGGACATTATCAGAAACAGCAGCATAATAATAAAAATATATCCGGTAAAAAATGTTTCAAGAAATCCCGACTCTTTTTCTTTTCCGTCTTTTGTTACTTTAATAGTTTTCAAATCAACATCGGCGGTAATTTTTTTTGCAATATCGGTTGAAATACCGGCAATCGTTGCTCTGCGTTCTAAAACAATACCGGCTAAAAGTTTCGAAAAGCGTTCTTGAGCTTTATAATTCCCAACATTTTCCGAGCGATATTCAACCGCACCGCTATCCACTATGGTTTGGGGAATTATTAAGTATGCATCAATTTCGCCCGATTTCAATTTTACATTTGCAGTAACTTTGTTCTCTTCTAAGGATAATGAATTGTCCGCCATGAATGAAACGGTATATTCCGGCTTTTTTGTAGATATAAAATATTTTGCGGAAAGTTTTTCTGAAAATTCTCTGCCAACCCAGCCGGTTTCATCTATGATTCCAATCATCGTAGATTTTTCCTCTTCATTTTGGCTTATCAATCGCGGGAGCAAAAATGCTAATCCCATTATCAGCGGAGTCATAAACAAACCGATGATGAACGCTTTTGTTTTTACTTTTTCTATAAATTCCCATTTTGCTACAGCAAAAATTTTACTCATTGAACGCCTCCTTTCATAGTATTCAATTCATTTGCAACTTCCTTTTTTGTCTTAATGAATTTGAATAGTGAAAAGAAAAATCCGGCAATGATAATTGCAGGAAGATACCATTTTTCTGTTAACTCTCTGCCAAGCATTGAAAAAATAATAATGAGCGCCGCCGCATTTATCAAAATTCCATTAAACGCTTTTTTAACGCGCGGATCTTTCGAAACCATTTTCGTATCGGATAACGCCGGCTTTTCAATCTCTGCATTTTCTTTTACGTCCGGCACGCCGACAACTTCCAAGAAAATCGAATTCAGCGACGGCTCGACAAATTCAAATTTACGCAATTCAAGTTCAGCAGAAATTGCGCTGATTATTTCTTTTGAATGAACTCCGTCATTTAAAATAATTTCGGCGTAGTTTTCGTAAATTGTCGCCTTTTTCACTTGAGAAAGCGAAGAAATAAATGCTCCTTTGCCGTCATACTCTACATGAAGCGCGTTTGTTCCGAATTTTTGTTTTACCTCTTTAACAGTTCCTTCAAGAACAATTTTCCCTTTGTTAATCAAACACAATTCATCGCACAATTTTTCCGCAGAATCCATTTGATGCGTAGAAAAAATTACCGCTTTCCCCTGCTGTTTCAATTCTTGAAAAATATCTTTCATTAAAATTTGATTCACAGGATCGAGACCGGAAAACGGCTCGTCCAGCACAACAAGTTCGGGATTGTGAAGTATTGAAGTAATAAACTGTACTTTTTGCTGATTTCCTTTTGAAAGTTCTTCGGTTTTTCGCTTTGCATAATGTTGCAGTCCGAAACGTTCTAACCACTGCATTCCTTTTTTGCGCGCTTCAGCAGAAGCTATTCCGCGTAATTCTGCAAAATAGCAAATAGTATCAAGCACGCCGTTCTTTTTATACAAACCGCGCTCTTCCGGCAAATAGCCGATGATGTTTCTCAATTCTTCGTTAAATGGTTTACCGTCAAACGTTATTGCGCCCGAATCTGGAGTAATAATATTCAGCAGCATTCGTATTGTTGTGCTTTTCCCCGCGCCATTCGGACCGATTAAACCAAAAATTTTTCCGCGTTCTACTTCAAGCGATACGTCATCAACTGCAAGTACTGTTGTAAATTGTTTTCGTAAATGTTCTGCGTTAAGCATAAAAATTATTTTTTAAGAATTGCAATGATTTGATTGAGATGATTTACATCGTGTCCTGCTTCAAGATTTACAATATGTTCAATTGTTTCTTTGCCCCGTTCTCGATGCATTCCGTAATTTTTGAATTTTTCTTTTGTCAGATTTTTTAGAAACGTAATATTTGCTTTTCGTAAAATTGAAAACATTTCCAGCATTTCTTTTACATCAAGTTTATAATATTGAGCATTCTCTGCCCAAAGATCTTGTTCAAATGATTGAATTAGTACTCCATTATTTTCTGCAATTGAACGATATCGCCATCCGAGCACGAGTTCAGTTTCTGCAAGGTGAGCAATAATTTCTGCCGCTGACCATTTTGACGGATGAGGTTTCTTATACAAAATTTTTTTGCTTTTTCCCGAAATCAATTTTTTAATCTTTTTCGGAGATTCAGCAAGAACGGTAAGAGAATTTTTTCCTTTTAAATATCCTAAAATTCGTGTCGAATATTCCTGCGGCGTTTCATTCATAATTCATCCTTCATCTTTGTCATGGCGTTAAGCGGTAAATCATTCTCGGAAATGGAATAGTTTCTCTCACATGGTCAAGACCGCAAATCCAGGCAACAGTTCGTTCAACGCCAAGTCCAAATCCTGCGTGCGGAACAGAACCAAATCTTCGAAGATCCAAGTACCAATCAAATGCTTCTTGCGGAAGATTGTGCTCTTTCAATCTCTCTAACAATAAATCCATATCATCTTCGCGCTGGCTTCCGCCGATAATTTCTCCGTAACCTTCCGGCGCAAGAACATCCAAAGCAAGCGCAAGTTTATTATTTTCCGGATCGCGTTTCATATAAAATGCTTTTACTTGCGCCGGATAACGATGCACCATCACAGGTCTGTCAAACTGTTCAGAGATTACAGTTTCGTCTGTGCCGCCGAGATCGTTTCCCCATTCAAACGGCAGACCTTTTGAATGTAAAATAT
Organism: uncultured Chitinophagaceae bacterium; assembly: GCA_964463935.1. Classification (GTDB taxonomy): domain Bacteria; phylum Bacteroidota; class Ignavibacteria; order UBA10030; family UBA8401; genus JACFMZ01. The sequence continues at coordinate 5,985 of CAYXEE010000065.1, forward strand.
TTACCGCTTCATCATACGTAATTCTTGGAAGCGGCTTTTTTACATTTTCAAGAAATTGAATGTTGCGTTCTAAAATTTTTAATTCCGGTAATCTATTTTTCAAAACATTTGAAACAATGTGCTGTAAAAATGCTTCAGCTAAATCCATATTGTCATTCAAATCATTAAAAGCAACTTCCGGCTCAACCATCCAAAATTCTGTTAAGTGTCTTCGTGTTTTGGATTTTTCCGCTCGAAATGTTGGACCAAAAACATACACTTTCCCAAACGCCATCGCGCCTGCTTCGCCATAGAGCTGTCCCGATTGCGTTAAAAATGCTTTCCCTAAATCGAAATATTCTGTTTCGAATAATGTGGAAGTTCCTTCGCAAGCGGCTGGAGTAAAAATCGGCGCATCGAGTAACGTAAATCCTCTGCCGTCAAAAAATTCGCGTATGCTGCGAATAATTTCGTGACGCACGCGCATAATTGCATGCTGGCGCGAAGATCGAAGCCACAAATGTCTGCGGTCGGCAAGAAATTCAACGCCGTGTTCTTTTGGCGTAATTGGATATTCGCTTGCGATAGAAATAATTTCCACATTCGTAACATCCATTTCATAACCGCCGGGCGCGCGCTGCTCGGCTCGGACCGTTCCAGTCATTTTAAACGATGATTCTTGCGTTAATTTTTCACAGAGACTAAATAATTCTTCTCCAACTACAGATTTAACCACAACGCCTTGACAAATTCCTGTTCCATCGCGCAATAAAAGAAATTTAATTTTTCCGCTTGAGCGAATATTATACAGCCAGCCCTGAAGTGTAACAGTTTCGCCGACATGTTGAGAAAGATTTTCAATATAGAATTTTGCAGCCATACTCATTCCTTAGTTTTACAGTAATAAAATATTTCAAAAAATATACGAAACAATCGTCATATAAAAAACTGATTGAATGTTCGCTTAGACCTTCAAAGTTTTTAAACCTTGTAGCTCTTTCTTCCAAATATTTGTACAAAAAAAAGCCACAACTCAAAGTCGCAGCATTATGCAAGATGGTGCAAGATGGAGTCCACTTTCCCCTCCTCTATTGAGGAGGGGATTAAGGGGTGGTGGATTGATAAATACAACTCACATTAAAATACATAAAAAATCCCGCAGCGAGCGGGATATAATTACGGGAAGAATCTATAAATCTCTTTTCTATGAAGAACTCGTTCAAAAGTTAATGTATTATTCAAATACTTTACGCCAATTCGATAATTTCCAAATCGAGCTTTGTAATATCCATCGTATCCAACCATCTTTTCAAATTGCTTCTCATCATAAATATCAGAATACATTTGGATTTCATTAAAGATAAATTTTTCTATTTCCTTTCTGTCTTTTGATGGAATAGAAGCTAAATCTTTAAGAAATTTTTTGCGGTATTGTACAATCACTTTTTTCGCAACGATTTGTAAAATGCTTTCGCTTCAGAAATTGATAAAGGTTTATCTTCCTTCGTTTCACTAATAAACTTCATAAGTCCGAAATTTTCAAGCGTTTCTTCAATTTTTTCAAATGTTTTAACATCTACTTGAACTGCAACGCGTTCATTTCGTTCATTGGTAAGATATTTCTTGGGAATTGTTAACATACAAACCTTTCAGACATTTATGTCCAAAATATACGAAAAAACCATTCCATAAAAAACTGATGGATGTGCTATATAAACAGTGATGCTATGACTCTGAGTCATGGCATCACTGAAACTATAAAACCCAACTCACTTTTAAGTGATCCCTCATAGTTCCAAAACATAAAAAATACCGCTTTGTTTCAAGATTCCAGCAATTCCTTTACAAAAACACCACTTATCTTTACGATAAATGGTGTTTATTAAAATAAAATAAGATTTTTACAATTTTTGAATTTTTATAAACTAATTTTCATATCTTCTTTTAGTCCGCGCTCAATATACATTTTTGCAAGAGACTGATACGGAACATCTTTTCTATTTGCCACAGTTTTCAAACGCTCTAACATTATTTTTGCTATACGCAAAGAAATTTGTTCGGTGGATGGTTTTAAATTCGGCAGACTTTGTACAACGACAATCTCTTTTTCGTCAATATAATCCAATGGTGAATTCTTTTGCCAAAATCTTCGTTCTTCATCTTCTGACTTAAATCTAGGAATTTGTTTTAATTTTTTCTTCATAAAATTTTCTTTCTTTTGCAATCATCGCGCGCGCTGAAATTGCGCGTATCTTCTCATTTCTCACTGCGAACGTAATAACTAATTTTCTATTACTAAAAGTTTTTCCAAAACAGTGGTAGCGCAACTCTATTTCAGAATGTTTTTTATCCGATAAAATAATAAGCGGAGGATTGAAAAATAGTTCTTCAATCTCTATCCGTTCAACTCCATGCTTTTTGTTTTTTTCTTTATTCACTTCATCCCAGTCAAAACCGTATGCACGCAACACTTCTATTATTTTTTCTATACTCATTGTGTATATGATAACAATATGCAGGAATTAAAGCAAGTTTCAAAAAAATAATACGAAACTATCTCCATATAAAAAACTGATTGAATGTTCGCTTAGACCTTCAAGGTTTTTCTTCCAAATATTTGTACAAAAAAATGCCACAATTCAAAGTCGCAGCATTATGCAAGGCGGTGCAAGATGGAGTCCACCTTGAAACCAAACTTCATTTTATTACGTTCCCCTCTTCGCAGAGGAAGGGATTAAGGGGTGGTGGCTTTTGCTTTTTCTACAATTGCTTGCAATACACTTTCTACATCATTAAAAACTTCTTGATTCCGAAATCGAATAACAGAAATATTATATTCCTGCAAATATTTTGTTCGCTCGGAATCATACTCTTGCGCTTCTTTGGTGTTATGAATTTCTCCATCTACTTCAACAACTAATCTTAATTCCGGACAATAAAAATCTACAATATAATTTCCTATTCCATGCTGCCTGCGAAATTTAAATTCGTTCAACTGGCTTTTACGTAAATACTGCCAAAGTTTTTTCTCCGCTGTGGTTGCATTGTTACGAAGATATCTCCGTTTTTCTTTTTGAGATTTTCTGTTAAAAATTTTTTCTTCCATATTTTTTACCTCCCCTAACCCCTCCTTAAAAAAGGAGGGGAAACTTTCTTTCAAGATGGAATTTCCCCTCCTCTTTAGAGGAGGGGATTAAGGGGTGGTGGCTTTTGCTTTCCACTCTTGCCAAATCTCTACTTGTCCGCCATGTTTCATCTTTTGGCGGAAGATTTGGCAAGTCTAACATTTTTTTTAGTTTCTGTTTTTCATTTAAAGTTTTGCCTTACGCTTCGCTCGTCCCTCGCTTCGCTTACGGCAAAACTTTCTTTCTTTTCTTGCTATTTTGAACTGCGAGCAAGGCGCAAGCCAAGACCGCTGTAGCGACCATCAGGCGAACCGCCGCTACGATACGCAACCCGACAATCCGACCCAAAGTTGTACCAACTGCCGCCGCGATACACGCGGTTAGTGCCCGAAGTAGCGCCCACAGGGTTATTTTGCGAACTACTGCTGTAATTTCCATACCAATCGCTGCACCATTCCCACACATTGCCGCTCATATCGTAAATGCCAAGTTCGTTCGGCTGCTTTGTTCCAACTTGGTGTGTTTGCTTTCCTGCATTATCCCAATACCACGCAACATTATCTATGCTATTGCTTCCGCTATATTTGTATCCATTGCTTTTATTTCCGCCCCGAGCGGCATATTCCCATTCCGCTTCCGTCGGCAATC
>CAYXEE010000066.1:0-9713 GCA_964463935.1 uncultured Chitinophagaceae bacterium
AAGTAAATGATTATCCCGGATTTGTTAGCAATCGCGTTTTGCTTCCAATGTTAAACGAAGCAATGTATTGTGTTATGGAAGGCGTTGCAACTCCTGAATCAATTGATACAGTTATGAAACTCGGGATGAATCATCCGATGGGACCATTAACGCTTGCGGATTTTATCGGTCTTGATGTTTGTCTTTCAATTATGAATGTGCTTTATGAAGGACTTGGGGATTCAAAATATCGTCCATGTCCGTTGTTAAAGAAAATGGTTGCGGCTGGTCATCTTGGAAGAAAAAGCGGCAAAGGTTTTTACACATACAATTCATAATCAGACAATTTCAAAAAATAGTTGTTTTGATAATTGCATTCACTTAAAACATAAGGAAGCTATGGATTTTGAACTCAACGAAACACAAAAAATGATCCGTGAAACTGCGCGGCAGTTTGCGTTAGATGAACTTGCTTCATCTGCCGATGAACGAGATGAAAAAGAGATATTTCCATTTGAGCAAGTTGCAAAACTTGGCGAATTGGGTTTTATGGGAATGATGGTTCCCGAAGAATACGGCGGCGCCGGACTTGATACAATTAGCTATGCAATTGCTATCGAAGAAATTTCGCGCATAGATGCTTCGTGCGGAGTAATAATGTCCGTTAATAATTCTCTTGTTTGCTACGGAATAAATAAATTTGGAACGGAAGAACAGAAACAAAAATATTTAGTTCCGCTTGCTCAAGGAAAAAAACTCGGCGCCTTTGCTTTGTCTGAACCAGAAGCGGGAAGCGATGCTACAAACCAACATACTGTTGCTGTTAAAGATGGAGATTTTTATATCCTTAATGGAATAAAAAATTGGATTACCAACGGAATCAATGCAGATTATTATATTGTCATTGCACAAACAGATCCAACAAAAGGCGCTAAAGGAATCAGCGCATTCATTGTTGAAAAAGGAATGCCGGGATTTTCACATGGGAAAAAAGAACGCAAACTTGGAATTCGCAGTTCGGATACAGTTTCGTTGACATTTGAAAACGTAAAAGTTCCTGCTGCAAATAGAATCGGCGAAGAAGGATTTGGATTTAAGTTTGCAATGATGACGCTTGAAGGAGGAAGAATTGGAATTTCCGCTCAAGCTCTCGGAATTGCACAAGGTTGCTTAGATGCTTCGTTAAAATATTCAAAAGAACGGAAAGCATTTGATCAGCCGATTGCGAATTTACAGGCAATACAATTTAAACTTGCAGATATGGCAACTGAAATTGAAGCGGCAAGATTACTTACCTATCAAGCCGCCGCGTTAAAAGATTCCGGTCTGCAATTCGGAAAACAAGCCGCAATGGCAAAATTATTTACTTCAAAAATTGCAGTAAAAGCCGCGCTTGAAGCAATCCAAATTCATGGCGGTTATGGTTATGTTCGCGAATATAATGTTGAACGCTATTTGCGCGATGCAAAAATTACTGAAATTTACGAAGGAACGTCAGAAATTCAGCGCATTGTAATTTCACGCGCTTTGTTAAAAGATTGAACGAAAACGCCCTGAATTGTGTAAAATATTGTAAAATTCAGGGCATTTTTGTTTTTTGTTTTCAACCAATTTTTCGCTAAGTTTGTTGTGAAATTAAACACAAAGGGAATTCGCAAATGAAAAAAAGTTTAATCGTACTGCTGGTTGTTGTTGGAATAATTATTCTGTTTGTAATGTGGGGAGTTGGGAAATATAATTCGTTGGTACAACTTGATGAAGGCGTTAACAGCGCTTGGGCGCAGGTGCAAAATCAATATCAACGAAGAATGGATTTAGTACCAAATCTTGTTGCAACTGTTCAAGGCGTAGCTAATTTTGAAAAAACAACATTGACCGCAGTAATTGAAGCTCGAGCAAAAGCAACGCAAGTAACATTGTCGCCGCAATTGCTTAACGATCCTAAAGCATTTCAACAATTTGAACAAAGCCAAGGTCAGCTTTCATCTGCGCTTTCTCGTTTGTTAGTTACAGTTGAACAATATCCGAATTTAAAAGCAAATGAAAATTTTTTGCAGCTTCAATCGCAATTAGAGGGGACAGAAAATAGAATTTCAGTTGAACGAATGAGATTTAACGAGGTAGTACAAGGATACAATTCTACAATCCGTACTATTCCGATGAATATTATTGCAAGCTTTGGCGGTTTCATGCAAAAACAATATTTCCAAGCTCAAGCCGGAGCCGAAACAGCTCCTAAAGTTCAATTTAATTGATCGGGTAAAAAGTTGTGCAGACAAAAAAAATAATATCGCCGCTTATCTTGATTGATTCAGCTAAAGTTTTTTTATCACAGAGAGATGTTCTGTTCAGAGCATCTCTCTGTTTGTTTTTAGGGCTTTTCTTCTTTTTGTTTTCACATCTCCATGCGCAATCTATTCCCAAATTTACTCAACCGATTAACGATTATACCAATACGTTGAATTTTCAAGAAGTGCGAGATTTGCTGAAAACTGTAAAACAATTTGAAGACAGCTCTTCAAATCAAATTGCAGTTGTAATTATTTCTTCTCTTAATGGAAATGATATTCGAGAGTTAGGAATTCAAATTTTAAAAGAAAATGCAATTGGACAAAAAGGAAAAGATAACGGCGTGCTTATTCTTGTTGCCAAAGAAGATAAAAAAATTTCTATTGAAGTCGGCTACGGACTTGAAGGAGTATTAACCGACGCTCTTTGCGACCAGATTATTAGAAATGAAATTCGTCCGCAATTTCGCGAGGGAAATTATTACGAAGGAATCAAAACCGGAATAATTTCAATTATTGAAATAACTAAGGGAGAATATAAATCTGAAAAGAAGAATGAAAACTCATCGTGGTTTGGAGTATTACTTGTTATAGGCGTTATATTTTTTGCGTTACTATCTTCTATGCGCAGTAGTCGTTACGGAATTACATCTCGCGGTTATCGTAATTACAATAATTGGTGGGGAGGAAGCGGTTTTGGCGGCGGAAGCGGCGGCGGTTTTGGTTCGTTTGGCGGCGGAGGCGGCGGCGGAAGCTGGTCTGCAGGCGGCGGCAGTTTTGGCGGAGGCGGCGCAAGCGGTTCTTGGTAAACGAAAGGAGCAAGAATTATGGGGTTGCTTACAAAAGAAATTTTATCGAAAGAAGAACTTCAAACAATTGCTAAAGCAATTTATGAAGTTGAAAAAAACACTATTGGTGAAATTCGTGTTGAAGTAAAAAAGAAACGCGAATGGAAAGACCGCAATCATTCCATTTACGATATTGCGCTTCATCGCTTTTACGAACTCGCGATGGATAAAACAAAAGATAAAACCGGCGTTTTAGTTTTTCTGCTTTTCAGCGAACATCAGTTTCAAATTATTGCCGATGAAGGAATAAATAAAAAAATTTCAAAAGAATTTTGGGATGTTATGGTGATGAACATGACGGAACAATTCCGCGGCGGAAAGTTTGTTGATGGAATTTGTTACGCCGTAACTGAAATCGGCAAAATTTTAGCAAAAGAATTCCCGATGCAAAGCGGCGATACGAATGAACTTTCTAACGACGTGGTGATTTCCTAATGAAATGTACAATAGCGCTTGCGCAAATTGATTCAACAGTCGGCAATATAGAAAAGAATGTACAACATCATCTTAAATACATTCATAAAGCAATTGCAAACAAAGCGCAGATTATTGTGTTTCCAGAACTAAGTCTTACAGGGTATTCAGTTAAAGATTTGAATTGGGATGTTGCATTGCGCGCAGAGAATAATAAATTTTTTTCTAATTTCTTAGCATTAAGCAAAAAAATTACAATTATTATCGGCGGCGTTGAAGAAGCAGAGAATTATGGAATTTACAATTCGGCATTGTTATTTGAAGATGGAAAAATTCATTCAGCGCACCGAAAAATTTATCCGCCGACATACGGAATGTTTGAAGAGATGCGCTATTTCGTAAAAGGGAATGATGTGCGTGTTTTCAATTCCAAACACGGGAAACTTGGAATTTTAATCTGCGAAGATTTATGGCACATATCGCTTCCGTACATTTTGGCGCACAGTGGGGCGGAAATTATTTTTAGTTTAACTGCAAGTCCAACGCGGCTTTCTGGAACTCAGGATGAACTTGCTGCCGCGCAAATTAATCACGAACAGCATAGAGCGTACGCGCGTTTGCTAAGTACGTACGTTGCATTTTGCAATCGCGTCGGATTTGAAGATGGAGTTAATTTCTGGGGCGGTTCGCATATTGTCGATCCTTTTGGCGATACAATTGCCCAAGGAAAATATTTTGACGAAGATTTAATCTTTGCTGAAATCAATTCGAATGAAGTACGAAGATCACGCCGCTTTTCTCGGCACTTTATTGATGATTCGGCAGAATTTACAATTCAACAACTTCAGCATTCTTTACAGAGAACAAAGAAGTAAAAATTCCAAACCAACAACAATAGAGGTTACTATGGAACACGAAACATTAAATTACAAAGAACCAGCGCCGATTAAAAACACGGCTTCAAATCCGTTTGAAGATATGATGGCGCGTTTTGATATTGCCGCCGAAATTCTCGGCTTAGAATCAGGCGTCTATCAATATCTTAAAACTCCGGTTAAACAAGTTACCGTTTCAATTCCCATTCAGATGGATAACGGAACCGTAGAAATTTTTGAAGGACATCGAGTTGTTCATAATGATATTCTTGGTCCTTCCAAAGGCGGAATTCGTTATGCGCCGGATGTAAATATTGACGAAGTGAAAGCTCTTGCAGCATGGATGACGTGGAAATGCGCATTGTTAAGCGTTCCGTTTGGCGGAGCGAAAGGGGGAGTGAAATGCGATCCAACAAAATTAACAAGTGTTGAATTAGAAAAAATTACCCGCCGATACACCGCAAATATGATGGATGTTTTTGGCGATGATCGAGACATTCCCGCGCCGGATATGAATACGAACGAACAGACAATGGCGTGGATTATGGATACATATTCAATGCACATGCGCAGAACAGTCAGCGGCGTTGTAACAGGCAAACCGTTGTTAATCGGCGGTTCGCTCGGTCGCCGCGAAGCCACGGGGCGCGGCGTAATGATTGTAACGCTCGGCGCTTTGGAAAAAATCGGATTGAAACCCAAGGATGCTTCCGTTGTTGTTCAGGGTTTTGGAAATGTCGGCTCAATTTCTGCGCAACTTCTTCGGCAACAAGGATGCAAAATTGTTGGCATTGCAGATGTTACCGGCGGCTATTACAACAAACGCGGAATTGATATTGATAAAGCAATTGAATATGTAAAGCAAAATAAAACTTTAAATGAATTTCCAAATGCAGATAAAGTAACACAAAGTGAAATTTTAGAAATGGAATGCGATGTTTTGGTTCCAGCTGCAAAAGAAGATCAAATTACAGAAAAGAATGCGACTAAAATTAAAGCAAAAATTATATCGGAAGGCGCAAACGGACCAACAACAGCAAAAGCAGATCCAATTTTGAGCGAACGCGGAATTATTGTCATTCCCGATATTCTTGCAAATGCAGGCGGAGTTACCGTTTCGTATTTTGAATGGGTTCAAAACCGCGTTGGTTATTATTGGTCGCTGGACAGAGTTAACCGCCGATTAGAACGCATGATGAAAGGGGCATTTGACGGCGTTTACAATACATCAGAAAAACACAAAATATCGCTCCGAATTGCAGCGTATGTAAATGCTATTGATAAAGTTGCTCATACGCTAAAACTTCGCGGCATTTATGCGTAAGTTTTTAACGGCGTGTTGTATTGTATTGTTGGGAACGTTTCAAAGTTCCGCTCAAAATATTTCAGAGAAAAGTAACAACGAAATAATACAACTCGTTAGCGCACAATTGTTTGAACAGGCGGCAGCAGATTTTTCGCTGCCGCCTGCGTCTTTGGTAGCGGTTGAGTTTCCTAACAATAATTCGATAAATTTGTTTTTGAGAAATTCAATTCTTCGTTCTTTGCAAGTACGATTTCAAAATTTATTTTTTAATAACATTGCTATTGATACGACGTTGAAAATTGATGCGACTAAAATACAGATTGTATATTCTGCACCATTTACCGAACATTGGTTTGGCGCACAAAAAACAGAACGCACCGTTACTGTTGATATCTCATTTGAGCTTTTCTCAAAATCCTCCGGTAAAATTCTGCTTGCAGCAGCTTTTCAGCGCGCGCATAACGACACTATCCGATATTCTTCAATTCCCGATTTTGAGGATTTGCAAGAACCGCTGACTATCGGGAAAAAACCGAAACTTCCTTTTTTCCAAAATGTTATTGAACCCGCCATTATTACGCTTGCCGCCGGTATTGCAATATATCTTTTCTTTACGGTAAGAAGCTAATCGAAATGTTTTCTGAGCGCAGAATTAAAATTATTGCTGGTGTTGCAATTGCTTTATTTTTTGTATTAAGCGAGATATTTATCACGTATCTTTCAACCAAGAAAATTGAAAAAGCCGAAAGTAAAGTAATACGCGTTGATTCTGTCTCCTTTATAGCATTTGGCGATGTAAATTTAGGAAGAACCGTTGGGAAGAAAATTTTAGCAGGCGATACGCTTTTTCCTTTCAAAAAATTTGCGCTTCAAACCGATAGCAATACGATTCTTTTTGCAAATTTAGAGAGTCAGCTTTCAAATCAAAATGGAGAAACCGAGCATCCAAAGTATAATATGATTTTTACCGGGCCGCCGCTTGGATCTACAGCGCTTAAAATGGGAAAAATTTCTGTGGTTTCTACCGCTAATAATCACGCTTTTGATTACGGCAAACGCGCTTTGCTCGAAACCATAGAAAACCTTACCAATGATTCTATTTTATTTACCGGAACGTCTAATGATAAAAAAAAATTGTATAATCCGTTATTTATCAAGAAAAACAATATAAAATTTGCTATCTTTGCAGTAACAGATGTTATGAATTCCGCCGTAGGATGGGAAGATTTTGTTGCATTAACAGATACTGCAAAACTTTTTCCGCAAATTCGATTATTTAGAGATTCTGCTGATGTAATAGTGTTAAGCTACCATGGCGGAAATGAGTATTCTGAAAAACCATCAAAAAAGATAATTGATTTTGCAAAAAAAAGTATCGAACAAGGGGTACAGATTTTTCTCGGTCATCATCCCCATGTAACATACGGAATTGAAAAAATAGGCAGTTCATTTGCCGTTCATTCGTTAGGAAATTTTGTTTTTTATCAACCGCAATTTGAATGGACACAGCGAAGTTATGGGGTGAAATTCATTATTACAAAAAATGACTCGAACGTAATTACAATTGATTTTCAAAAAATAATTCCGATACGAGCTTCACTTCAACCCGAAGCCATGCTTGATTCTATAGAAATTCAAAAACTAATACACAGAACTCAAAAATTTTCAAATATCAGGATTCAATGAAAAAAATATTTCTCGTTTGTGCAGTTGCAGTTTCCGCTATTGTTATGTCGTGTTCTTCTTCGAAAGAAATCGAAAATATTCCTGTTGAAGAACGATTTAAGCAGGCACTAGAAAGTTATGAAAAAGAAAATTATTTGGAAGCGTTAGATGCTTTCAAACTAATTATTGTTCAGTTTCAAGGGAGTAAGTACGCAGAAGAGTCGCAATTTTATCTTGCAGAATGCAGGTTTAAGCGGGGCGAATATATTTTAGCGGCAGCAGAATATGATTATCTTGTTCGAGTTGCTGTATCGTCGCCGTATGCTTCAATTGCGCGTTACAAAAAAGGATTATCGTACTACAATCTTTCGCCAAAATCACAATTAGACCAAAAATACAGCCGATTAGCGCTGGATGAATTTCAAAGTTATGTTGAATTTTTCCCCGCAGATACATTAGCAAAAGATGCTGAATCTAAAATTGCTGAAGTTTCCGATAAAATTGCAAAGAAAGTTTTTCAAGGAGGCATTCTTTATTACCGGTTGGAATATTTTCGTGCGGCAATTGTTTATTTTGAAACCGTAGTTGAACAATATCACGACAGTCAATACTGCGATGATGCGTTGTTCTGGAAAGCAAAATGTCAATATGAACGAAAAGATTTTTCATCTGCAATAAATACCCTTGCACAATTAGAAGAAAAGTTTCCTGCATTTGAAGAGAAAAAAGAAATTGAAAAGCTTAAAAAGGATATTCAATTTGATATGACTCATCCCGACCCTACATTTTGGGAGAAAATTCAACGATGGCTGTAAACGATTATTTTCCTCTTAAAAAACACCAAGCCAGCATGACACAGTTGGTAATTCCAAACGATACAAACCAACTTGGAAATCTTCTTGGCGGACAATTGATGCATTGGATAGATTTAGTTGCCGCAATTGCGGCTGCGCGTCACGCACAGCATATTTGTGTTACTGCATCTGTTGATGAATTGAATTTTCTTCATCCTATAAAACTCGGCGAAGTTGTTATTTTGTATGCTTCTGTGAATAGAGTATTCAACACTTCCATGGAAGTCGGCGTAAAAGTTGAAAAGGAAAATTTATTAACCGGAAAAACGAATCACGCTAATACGGCTTATTTAACCTTTGTTGCTTTAGACAGTTCGGGAAAACCGATTAGCATTCCTCAAGTTGTGGTTGAATCAGAAGAAGAACGCAGACGTTTTGAAGAAGCTGCACAACGAAGAGAATTACGTCTGGACCGAAGGAAGAAATTAACTAGTAAATAATTTTGTGAAACTCATTTTTTCTTCTTATAACATTTCTGGTCAACATACATTTGCAAAAATTTGTATTTTTTTATCCTTTGTAAACGAAGTTGCATTGTCGCAGCTGCGAGGGGTTCCCACGGTTTCCCGCGTACAATTTTTTAACACCGAAACAATTCCCAACTCTCCAACATTTATTTTTTATTCGCGTCAAAATATTCCTGATTTATTATTTTACGATTCGCAATCGTCGACATTTCTAATTGGAAAGAATGACGGCGCGGGCAATTTCGTACGTCCGAAAAGCATTGCCAAGGGAAAACCATTTGATTTTTTAACAACGGCAAACCTTACTAACGACGGAATAGACGATTTTGTGGTTGTACGTAGAGAAGAAAATTCAATTGAGGTTTTTTACAGTCAAAAAGCAGATTCGGCGTACAGTTCAAAAAAATATGTTGTTTCATTTTACCCTGAACGAGTGTTGTTAAACGATATTAATAACGACAAGATTATAGATATAATTTGCGTGGGAAAACTTTCTTCCGGAATTACTGTTTTGTTAGGGAAAAAAGATAATACGTTTCGAGACGCTCAAGTAATTTTTCCCGAAATACCTGTAAGCGATATTGTAATAGCTAGATTTAACGGAGACGCGTTCCCGGATATTTTGCTTCATAATTGGCTTACCAATGAGGAATTAATTTATTTAGGTTTGGGTAATTTAAAATTTTCGCTTCAATCAACAATGAAATTTCAAAATGATACTACCAAAATTATAGCAGGCGATTTTACTAACGACGGTCTAATTGATCTTGCAATTGCATCTTTTCAATCTAGCACGCTGCAAATTTACGAAGGCGATGGGCTTGGCGGTTTTCACCCATTACAATCCATTGGAATTTTAACGTTGCCGCAGGATATTTTAAAAGCATCGTTTTTAACAAACACGGCAAAAGATTTAATTTTAGATTCCAGCGAACGCGGAGTGTTTTCTATTGTAACGCATCCGAATTGAATTTCATCATTAAAAAACATATCGCTACGATGCGTTACAATAGAAAA
>CAYXEE010000067.1:0-1065 GCA_964463935.1 uncultured Chitinophagaceae bacterium
AAATGCTTTAGTCGGGCATCCATTATATACCTGCCCGCCATTATATTTTATAGTTGACAGGCGGGGATTCCCGCTTAAAACGTGCGGGAATGACGATTGATTTTAAGGTTTTGCGTAATATCAGTTATTAATCTCAATCCAAAATTAGAATCGCAATAATTTAGAAGAATTATCTATAAGACAAAAAGCATATTAGGCGTTGGTAGATTCAGTTTGCAGAATAATGGCAGTAGCGTCGCTTAATTTTAAAACATTACGCCCGCGCTAAACAAGACGCGGACGCATTTTTCCCAGGAGCGGACGTTCTAATAATTAAAACATGATGTTTGATATATTTTTTTATCAGAATATTTGCTGAAAAACTTTAATCGGCGGATTTTCCCATTCTTCCGTCTCGTTTAATTTTAAAATTTCCACTGCGATAAAAAACTACGTAGGTAGCAAAATAAACAGCTTACAATTATTGTAATTCGTTTCCCTTGCAGATTCATCGTTTTTTCTTTTTTGTATATTCGGTTTCAACGGTCATGGAAATTCCTCCGCGCACGGCAAATTCTGCCGCAACAGAACATTTTCGCGGCTTCATTGCTGCAACAAGATCGTCAAGAATTACATTCACAACATGCTCATAAAATGTTTCTTGATTGCGAAATGATTGCAGATATAATTTTAACGATTTTGATTCGACAACAAATTTATCGGGAATGTAGCGAATAGTTATTTTTGCAAAATCCGGCTGTCGGTTTATTGGTCCGAGCGAAGTAAATTCATTCGTTGTTAATGTAATTGTATAATCTCTGTCTGTGTGATGATTAGGAAACACTTCTAATTTCTTTGAGGAAAGAGAATCGTTTCCGAGCAGCGTAATAGAATCTAAATCTTTCTTTGTCGTTAATTTTTTGGTCATAAAAATTTTTCCATCAATGGAGTTATTACAAATGTTAGCAGTAACGCGGAAACAATTTCTACGGAAAGAGGAATGCCCACGCCGTCGGGAAAAATTTCCGCGTCGCTGTTTCGCGTAATATAAAACGCCGCTAATCCGACGGTAACAGCGATCGAGAG
>CAYXEE010000067.1:1075-9683 GCA_964463935.1 uncultured Chitinophagaceae bacterium
AATCATCAGCATTTCCGCCACAAAAGAAATTCCAGCGGCAACAAAACAAGTCATTAATGGAATGTGCAGAGTGCGAATTTTTACCGCAACGCGATAGAGAAAAAACTTCAAGAAAAAATTTATCGGCGGAAGAAGAACAACTATCATCGAATATCTCTGTGATTGATAATTTGATCGTACGTTCCGGCGTAAATAATATCGCGGATTGCATTTCCGTTTAAAAAATCGTACGGAAATCCCAATTCAATTGCGCTTGCAGAATCCAGCCGCTTCATCTGTTCATCGGATAAGTTTACCGAGAGAACGCCGAGATTATCTTGTATTTGCGATACTTTTGTTCCGCCGATAATGGGAATAATATTTCCCGGTTTTTGCCGAAGCCACGCAAGCGCAACCTGCGATGGAGATGCATTTATTTCTTTTGCAACGGCAATTGTTTCATCGGCAATGGCAAAATTTCTTTTGCTTAAGATTGCGCTCCCTTCTTTCAATCTCGATTTTTCCGGTTTGTTTTCGCCGGAATATTTTCCCGTAAGAATTCCGCGCCCGAGCGGCGACCACGCAAGTACTGCCATATCCATCGCACGCGAAAGCGGAATCAATTCGCGTTCCACCGTGCGCTGAATTAAACTGTATTCAATTTGCAAACCAATAAACTGCGTCCATCCGCGGAATTCTGCAATGGTGTTTGCCTGCGAAACAATCCACGCCGGCGTATCGGAAATTCCAATATACAGAATTTTTCCCTGCCGCGCCATATCATCAAGCGCGCGCATTACTTCTTCAACGGGCGTTGTATAATCCCACGCGTGAAGCCAATACAGATCAAGATAATCGGTTTTCAATCTTTTTAAACTGTGATGAAGCGACTGCATCATATTTTTGCGGTGATTGCCGGACCAGTTCGGATCATTGTTTTTCATTTTCAACGTAAATTTTGTTGCAAGCACAATGCTCTCGCGCTCATGCGCAATCAGTTCGCCGACAATTTTTTCGGATGTTCCTTCCGTATAACGATTTGCCGTATCAATAAAATTTCCGCCTGCGTTTCTGTACGCTTCGTACATTTTTTTGCATTCATCTGCTGAAGCGCCCCAGCCCCACTCTTCGCCGAATGTCATTGTTCCGAGAGAAAGTTCTGAAACGCGTAAGCCGCTGTTACCGAGAAGTTTGTAGTTCATTTTTTTTATTGTTGTTGAATGAATTTTGTATTTGTTTTTTTTAGTTTACTTGTTGCAAGAAAACGGTAAAACTGTTTTCTCGCCGCTATTACTTCGTTGTGCGTTAAATCTGAATGAATAAAAATTATTCTATTGTTCGTTAACTGTTCTGTTGATAAATCTTTTTCTGTTACATGAAGAAAAGGAATCTTCCACGCAGTTAAACATTCCATTAAATTTTCCGATTCATTTTTTGTTCCGCCGCTGTCGGTATAGATATTGATATACCGACCGTTGTAATGCTCTAACCAATAAGAAAATTTTTCCGTATGTCCGTAGTGCGCGTCGAAAAGGATTACATCGGAAATATTTTTTGTTACGCCGCCGCGCAGAAGCGAGTACGAAATAACGCGAAATGCGCCGCTGTGTCCTGCAAGAATTATATTGCCGATTTTTTGAGAGGTAATTTTTTTATTCTTGTATAAAAAAGAAAGAACATCGGTAAGCACATTTTTCAATCCGTTTTCTGCTTCCACGTTGCCTCCGAACGAGTCGGGCGCATCTTTCGGACCTTCAGGAAAAATGAAAATAGCATTTTTCTTCGCTTCGCAAAATTGTTCAATCAATTTAAATTGTGCGCAGGCAGAATCTATATTGTTGTACCAGCCGTGGAAATAGACAATAACATCATTTGTTTTTTCCGGCGTAAAATGTTTGGGAAGAAAAATTGCAACGCTGCTGTCGCTGTAATGTTTTTCCGCCGGATATTTTGTGTTGTTATACATTCTTCCATCCGCGCGCAGAGGATGCGGAAACGGCGCGGAGGAAAACTGCGGCACAAACATTTCGCCGAGATGAGAATAGCGATGAAGCGGCGGCTGAGCATTGAGCAGCGTTGGAATCAATAAAAAAAGAAGGCTTGAAAGTTTCATAATAATCGCCGATAATTAAACGGTACAATTTGCACTGTATAAACAAAATTTAGTTTGTGTAAATAGAAGCAACAATTCCGAAACCACAAGAAATTACTCAGTTCAGGATAAGAATCTTGAATTCGGTAATTATGAGTATCGGTTAAAACAGATAGATAACAACGGACAATCGCAAAGACGCAACGATATTGTAAAAAATGTATCTTCGCGTCTTTGCGTGAAATCAGTTTTAGTATTTCATTTTCCTTTCTGCAATTATTCTTTCTATCACTTCCATCGTTTTTTCTGCGCCGATCTGCCAATCAAATTCTTTCGACCGTTTCAGCGCGTTTGCCGTTAATCGTTGGCGCAGATAATTATCGCGCAAAAGCAAAATTATTTTCTCGGCAAGTTTTTCTCTGTTGCCGTATTCGTACAGCAAGCCGGTCTCTTCATCAATAACAGCATCGCGCAGCCCTTGCACATTGCTGGAAACTGTTGTAGCGCCGCACGCATTCGCTTCAATCGCCGTTAATCCCCATCCTTCTTTTGCGGATGTGTTGACAGCAACGTGCATTTTGTTCAGCCATTCAACTTTTTCCTGCTCGCTTACAAATCCGGTAAACCGCACGCTTTCTTGCAATTGCAGCCGATTGGTTAATTCCATTAAGCGCGGCTTATCGTCGCCATCGCCGACAATAACAAGTTTTGCTTCGGGAATTTCTTTTTTTATGATTGGAAATGCTTCGATAAGATGATCGAACGATTTATATTTTTTCAATCTGCCGAGCGCGCCGATGAGCGGCTCTTTTGATTTTGGAATTCCGATTTGCCGGAAAAGCGTGTGATTCAATCCGTACGGAACGTAATGAACTTTGTCCGCATCGAATCCTTTCTCCCGAACTTCTTTTTGCGTACTTGGAGAATGAATCATAAAATGAATTTTTTTATAGAGCGGAAGCGCGGCTCGTTCTGCAAGATACACGTACGATGCAAGCGGAAAAATTGTTTCTTTAAAAACGCTTGTTCCAAGCAGATGATGAACTTCGCCGAGAATCGGTTCTTGTACGTATGCGGGAGTGTAGAATGGAATTTTATTCAGGTCGTCAACAATAAGATCGAATTTCTGCTCTCTGAATGTTGTAAAATATTTTTTCATCACAACAAAATTGAATAAAAATCTTCCCCCTTCGCGGATAATTTTTATTCCATTGATCTCGTCGGTCGGTTTTGCTCCTTCGTACGAAGAACAAAAAAGCGTAACATCGTTTCCCATTGCGGCAATGCGCGAGTATGTTTCGTGCAAATGCACTTCCGCGCCGCCGGAAAGCGGATGCGTAATATCCTGCCAATTAAAAATAAGAATTTTCATAATTTTGAACTATGAACTATAAATTATGAATTGAGTACTTTCATCTTTCATAATTCATCCTTTTTACTTTTTCCCAATCACTCCCATAGAAAGCGCGGTGTAATATGCAATCGGCGTATCGCGCAGCGTGTTTCGTAAAAATTTACGTAAAGAAAACAACAATGGAATTTTAGGATAAAGCGGAAGTATAATTCCAATTTTGCGCAGCGCTTCGCGCGTTACTCTGTAGAATAAGCTTGGATACATCCATTCGCCGTACGTGTAAACAATTTCCAGATTGTGTTTTTTCATCAACGATTGCAGTTCGGGAACGGAAAATGAGCGCTCCCATCCGGCAAACCATTTGTTTATTGCAATCAGCGTTTTTTTCATTGCTGTATAAATATGCCAGCGCTGAGGAACATCAACGCACAGCAAGCCCCCTTTTTTCAGAACGCGGATATTTTCTTTCAACAAATCATCTGCTTTCGGTTTGCGAAAATGTTCAAGAAGTCCCTGATGAAACACAACATCAAATGTTTCATCGTTGAACGGAAGCATAAATGTATCTCCGCCGACAATGGTAACATCCATTTTTGCTTCTTCGGAAATTTTTTTCATTATCTTCAGCGAGTTGAACGAATAATCAAGCTGATAGACTTCTGCGCCAAGTTCTACCAAAGGAAAGCTGTCGCGCCCCGTACCTGCGCCGACTTCAAGAATTTTTTTTCCTTTCACATCCATAATTTTAATAAGGTTGCGCGGAACGCGGTCGGTGTTGGAATAGACCTCGTTCATATTATCTTTTTCTTTCCAGAAATCTTCCCAGTGCGAAAGCCGTGATTCTTTCATCTGTTTCCTTTTCATGTAAATAAAAAAGGATGAAGGAATGCAGCTTTATTCTCCCTCATCCTTTAAATTACTTTATCATTATTATTTTTTTGCTAATGAATCTTTTTTCTGCGGATTGGCTTCGTGTTCCTGCACATCAATTTGCGTGCTCATCATATTCACCCAGCCGCGCATTCCCTGCATTCCGCCGTACTGCTGTTCTATCTTTTTCAAAACGTCGCGCGCTTTAGCAAATTCTTTTTCGTTCTGGTAAATAGTTAACAGCATATAGTACGGGTGGTATTGACTGGTAAATTGTTCCGTAACTCCTTTTTCTACCATTGCTGTTAATCGCTGTTCCAGTGTATTCAGCATTGCGTTGTAGCGCTCTTTTGCATTTGCATAATTATAGAAATTTGCAATATCAAACTGCACGCGGTAATCAATCGGCATTACTTTTTCAGAAATTTTCGCATTCATAGAATCTAATGCCGCAACCGCATTATCCATCTGCTTGGAAGTATTCAAATGATACAATGCAAGACGCATAAACGCGTTGCGGTAATTCATAACCAAGCGCGTTACGTTATCGTCGTAATGCACGGTAGAATCTTTATCTTGCAATCCTCTGAACATATAGCCGCGGCGGAATGTTTTACTTGGAATTTCCGGCGCATCAAAAAGATTTGCCGAAAGAATCGCCGGATCGAGAACACCTTCGTCGTTCGGCGTTGTGTACGGAATTAACCGCATTGCCAAGCCGTCCATACGGAAATATCTGTCCAATCCGATTTTACTGTCCGGCGTAGAAGTTACGGCAAAATAAACCGGTCTCTGCCAATTGTTTGTGCGGATAATATCGTACGCCATAATATCTTGCGCGCGGATTGCTTTAATATTTCCAAACTGAAGAGTCGGCGAAAGCGTGAATTTAATTTGTCCCGCTTTTGTAGTTGTGTCTCCATTTACAGGAACAGTTTTCGGTTTATCGGAATACATTTCAAACTGCTTCAGTACATCCGCGGGAACGTCAATCGTCATTTCGCGCGCTTCCCACGGAATTGGTCCGATTTGTTCAATTTCTTGGTCGGATAAACTAATCGGCACTTTCTTTGCGCCGTGCGGTTCTTGATGTTTTAACTGCTGAATATACCAGTTGGTGTTCACCAAGCTTAAATTTACAATACGAATGTCGCGGCGGACTCCTTCAACATCTTGCAAATACCAAAGCGGAAACGTATCGTTATCGCCGTTGGTAAACAGAATTGCATCCGGTTCGCACGATTGAAGAAGATTGTACGAATAATCCCACGCAACGTAATCTCCCGTGCGGTCTGCGTCGTCGTAATTTGTGCGGAACATATTCGCCGGAACAAAAACGAAACTGAACAACAGCGCGCCGCCTGCGGCATAATTTTTAATCTGCTCGTTTTGAACTGCTTCACGAATCAAATCAATTATGCCGACTACGCCGATGCCAATCCAAAATGAAAACACAAAGAACACGCCCACGTAAAAATAATCGCGCTCGCGCGGCTGAGGTTCCTGCATATTAAAATAGAACGCCATCACAAGTCCCATAATAAGAAAAAAGTTAAGGAACACCCACCACATCACTTTATCTTTTTTGAAATGATAATACATTCCAAATAGTCCGATGATGAGCGGAATTCCCCACAGTTGTTTCCAATTTACTCCTGCGTCTTGATAATCTCCTTCTCTACCGGCGTACTGCCACAAAAAATAGCGCATAAACATGTGGTCAAGCTGATATTTCATTACAAAATCGCCGTCGCTTTTATATTTTGTGTACATTCCTTGATGCTGCGGCTCTTGACTCCAGCGGCGTTTCATCATCGGCGCATCGCCGTACTGTTCGCGGTTTAAGTATGAAACTAATTTTTTCAACGTGCTCGGATCGTTTTCATTCATCGGCGGATTTGCATTCGCGCGGATAATTACCATTGCATACGTTGAATAGCCGAGAACAATCAGCAAAAACGAAAGCGATGCAAGATTCAGCATTTCATTTTTTCTTACCACCGAAACATACACTCCATACAATGCGGCAAGAATTGATGCAATCGGTATCAGAGTCCAAAAAATATTTTTTGATTCTTTTCCGCCGCCGATTGCATATTCGCCGTCTAACATATTCGGAAGTATCTTTACAATTCCGGGATACACAATGGCAAAAATTCCTATTGAAATAAGACCGAAAATAAGATAATTACGAATCGAAAATTCGTAGCGCCGGAAAAATACAATGATGAGAAATGGAAAGATCGCCATCAGCGCCAGCAAATGAACGCCGAGCGAAAGCCCGATGAGATAGGCGATAAGAAGAACATATTTTTGATGTCCCGGCTGGTCGGCGCGTTCATTCCAACGAAGCGAAAGCCACGTAATAAATCCGATGAAGAACATTGCCGCGCCGTACACTTCCGCTTCTACCGCGTTAAACCAAAATGTCGGGCTGAACGTTAACGAAAGCGCTCCGATTGCCGCGCCGCTGTAAATTGTAATTTTATTCCATATATCATCCGTGCGCGGCTTCCAAAGAATAATCAATTTTACCAGCGAGAGATACAAAAACAGCGATGTTATTGCGCTGCTCAATGCAGAAACGATATGAACGCGCACCGCCGGATCGTTTGCTATCGGCAGCATAGAAAATACTTTTCCGATAATTAAAAACAGAGGCGAGCCGGGCGGATGCGGAACTTGCAGAAGATACGATGCGGCAATAAATTCGCCAACATCCCAAAAAACAACCGTATCTGAAAGCGTTTTAATATAGGTTAGCGCGGAAATAATAAAGACAAATGCCGCAACAATTTTGTTAAGTTTTGTATGCTCCATTGAAATTCCTCTAAAAATGTTGAATCTGCTGAAAAAACAAAGATAAATATACTTTGAATGCCCTTTAATTACAATAAGAAAAACGCATTCCCAATTCTTGCGCTTTCTGTTAAGTAATGGTACTTTTGTTAGACGTTTAACGGACTACAATGACGAGCGGAATTTTTCCTTTATTTATCTTCCCCAAAAAATCGGCTAACTGCATAAAATTATGGAAACTACAATTCAAACTCTCGTCAACGATTTTCTTCTGCAAAAAACAATTGCGGTTGTCGGAATTTCTTGTTCAAAACCGACTGCTGCAAACGGCGTTTTCAAAAAATTAAAAACTGGAAATCGAACGGTTTTTCCTGTTGGAAAAAACACGGAAATGTTTGAAGGTGAAAAATGTTTTCCATCTCTTTCTTCTTTGCCGGCAAGCGTTGAGGGCGTTTTTGCCGCAGTCAACAAAGAAAATACCGAACGCACAATTAAAGAATGCGTCGCTCTTTCAATACCTATAATTTGGATTCACAACGTCGGCGGAATTACAAAATTATCCGGCATCTCTACAGAATTATTAAACGAATGCGAAAATAAAAATATCGCAATAATTCCCGGCGCCTGCCCGATGATGTTTGTTGACGATGCAGATTTCGGACACAAGTGTATGCGGTGGATTCTTTCAGCAATAGGAACAATGAAAATACGCAAATGAGTTTTTTGCGAATAAAAAATATTGTTGTTTATCTGCTTGCCGCGCTGATTGGATTTGCGCTGTTGTATTATTACAAACAACGCGATGATAAAATTGCGAGTCTGTGGGAGCGAAACAAATATACAACGGACAGCATTTACGCAACCGCCGAAGAAAAACAGATTGCTCAAACTTTTTCCGATTCTATTCTTCCCGCGCTGAAAGAAAAAGGATTGATAACCGCAATAGAACAAAATGATATTCATATTATTATTATTGTCAACAAAGCTGTATGGAGCGAACGCTCTATTTTTTTCAAAGAACAATTTCTACAGCATTGCAGTATTTATGTAAAGGTAAACGGTTTTACGGAATCGGCGCTGATTGTGGATAATGCCGAGAAAAAAATTCTTGCAGAAGTTTTGCCGTACGGCAGAAAAATAGTATATGAATAAAATTTTTGTCAAGATGGAGTCCGCCCGCCTTAGGCAGCAGGACGGACTCCATTTAAAATGCTCTTTTTATTTTATCAATGTAAAATGTTTTGTTGCAGAAAATTTTCCGGCGCGAAGCGTGTAATAATATACGCCGCTGCTTAAACGCGAGGCATCGAACTGATGAGCATATCTTCCCGCCGTTCTAAATTCATTTACTACCGTAGCTATTTTTTTGCCGAGCATATCAAATACTTCTATGCTTACATTCGCATCTTCCGGCAACTCATATTGTATTGTTGTAGTTGGATTGAATGGGTTTGGATAATTTTGAAGTAAAGAAAATTCTGTTGGAGTTTTTGCTATGTTACGTTTTAGCATAT
>CAYXEE010000068.1:0-9674 GCA_964463935.1 uncultured Chitinophagaceae bacterium
CAAGTAAATTTTTAGAGGCAGATTTTGATAATATTTTCAGCATTAATTTACGTTTTAGCTTAAAGTGTTGCTGTTTTGATGTGCCCTATAATAAAAAAATAAAAAAGCCGCTTATGCGGCTTTTTTATTTCACTTTTAAAGTCATTTTTTTTCTTTCTTTTCAAATATCTCGTCGCTTAAACCTTGATTCACTTTGTAATCGGAGTAGCGCAGTTCAACGCTTCCCTTTCTCGGCATTCTGTTCGGGCTGTAAATTTTTTCTGCCAGAGAATCGGTGTTTTGTTGAAAATCTAATTTAGCATTCATTGTTTTCGGCAGCGTGTATTTTCCGTCAATGGTAACATAATCAATATCAATCGTAATCAACTGTCCTTCCATCGGCGTTGCTTCAAAATGCACAACAACCCACCGCGCCGCATCAATCCATACATAACTTTCAACTGCGGGGCGTTTTTTTTCCGGCTTTGAAATTAAACGGAGTTTATATGTTTCCGTTCCGTTGAGTTGTTCTTTTCCCATAAGAAACGGATCGAACTTTGAAAGCAAATCGGAAGGATTTATTTCGAATAATTGTTTCGGAAGCATTACAAAGTTTTTTGATTCAACGTGAATTTTATTCGGCTGTTTAAAAAACAACGTCAGCCGCATTTCGCTTGCTTTAAATCGTTCAATATCCGGCTTAATATCCAGCACAACAGAATAATCCTGAACGGCGTCAAATTGCGTTTTTACGTTTTGCAAAATTTTTTCTGCGGTAATTTTTTGCGCTGAAAGTTCAACAAATGCTCCTAACAAAAAAATGCAGAAAAATAAAAATTTCTTTTTCATTATTACGCCTTTGCTTCTTGTGATGCGATGACTTTGTTGTAAATTGCCATCAATAACGTACCTGTTAATCCAATACCAATCATAGACCACCACACCATTGAGGGCTGTCCCATTTCTTTTGCCGTTTGATAAATCCATCCGCCGAACGGATCGCCGACAAAACGCGCAATGGCAATCGGCAGAAACGCATATCCTTGATACAATCCCTGCTGACCTTTCGGCGCAATTTCGGAAATATATTCGTAATAGCGGGGCGCTTGAATCATTTCGCCGATGGCAAAGGCAACAATTCCCGCAGCAATTGTTGGAATGGAAGGATACAATCCGATAATAACCCAAATAAGCGATGAAACGGCAAAGCCGACAAGAATTGCAGATCGCGTTGGAATATTTTTTGTTAAACGATTGATTGGAATTTGAAATAAAATAATTGCGCCCGCGCCCGCCCACGATTGAACAATTTCATACGGCGCATCTTTGCTGATATAGTCTGTAATGTAATATGGAACAATAATAAATTCCTGCCAGAAAATAATCCAATACAGCGAATAAATGAGAAGAAAAATCATGAACTTAAAATTACCGAGCACAACAAAAAGATTGGTAATTTTTTTTCCGAGAGATTCGGTTACAATATTCTGTTCGCTTGCAACTTCTTTGTACAGAACTAAATTTACAATCAGCATTGCAAAACAGCTTAACGATGAAACGAGATAGACAAATTCATTTCCAAAACTATCGCGCACAAAATATGCAATGGTCGGACCAATCATTGCGCCGGCGTTTACAAGCCAATAATAAATTGCAAAGCCGAGCGATTTGGATTTTTCGTTCGTCGTAACAGCAACTGTTCCCAGCACTGCCGGCTTAATAAACGAGCCGCCGAACGCAGTAAAGACAAGAAATATTGTAAGCAGCCAATACAGCGACATGTCGCCGTAAATTCCTTTAAATGCCGTCATTCCAACCGAGCCGATAAGGAAATAACCAATTCCAAGAATAGTAAATGCAATATTAAACGCGCGGCGAAATCCCCATTTGTCTGCAAGCGTTCCGCCTAAAATTGGAAGAAGATAAATCAAACCGCCGAAAAGACCGGAAAGCGCGCCTGCTTCTGTTTCGGTAAAACCGAGATTATTACGCAGATAGACCATAAATACAATCTGCTGACCGTAATACGCCAGACGTTCAAAGAGTTCCATTCCATTCGCTACCCAAAATGTAGGATGAAAATCTTTTTTTAATTCTGTTATCTTATCATTTAATGCCATAGGTATTCCTTAAGTTTATGAAAGGATATCTTTTCGTTTAAATATAATCACGGTGGCTGTGTAAAAAATTATGCTGTTAATTCCAAGAGTAACGGAGGAAGAAATTATTTTATTCCAATCAATCGGATCGCGCAAAGCTTGAATCCACGCAAGCATGTGCGTTGTAAATAAATACGGTTTTATTCCTTCTACCGATTCGATTTGTAAATTTGAAATAATTAAAAAAATTGCCATAATAACCATGGTCGTAATAATCGGTCCGATTGCGTTTTCGATAAACGACGAAAAGAAAAATGCAAGCGAAGCCACAACAAACATTGCCCAGACAATAAGTACGTACGCAAGAAAAAATCTACCGATAAGCAATGATTCGGGAAGTATTGAAATTCCTTCGCGCGGATCAAACGAAATTAAATCGCCTGAGCCAAAAATCCACAACCCAAGAAGAACGGAAAATCCGGCAACAAAAAGAACAATTGACGCCGTGTAAATAAGCGTAGCAATATATTTTGCATTTAAGAATTTTAACCGCGAAACAGGACGAATAAGCGCGAGCCGAAATGTTCCTGCTGTTGCTTCGCCTGAAAGCTGATCGCCGGCAACAAGCGCAATTAACGTCGGTATGTGAAATAAAAATCCGTACATAATAAACTGCGCAACAAACCATCCGTTAAAAATATTTCCTGTAATAAAAAAATCTTTTTCGAGCGTGCGTAATTGATATTGAATCATTCGCCCGCCGTCTATATGAAGAATCCAAACAACCAGCGGAACAAGAACGCCGATAGCAATAAATCCGATGTATGTGCGCCATTTTGCATACGTTTTAAAAAGTTCGAGCCGAATTAAATTGAGCATAGATTTTAGATTTTAAAATTCTTTTTCAAAAACTCAGCCGCTTGTTGCATTGCGCGCGCGCGGTGGCTGATTTGATTTTTTTCTTCAAGCGATAATTCCGCATATGCGCGGGTAAATCCTTTGGGAAGAAACAGCGGATCATATCCAAATCCGTTTGTTCCGCGTTCATTCTCAAGAATTTCGCCTTCAATAATTCCTTCAACAGTTGTTTCAATATTTTTTCCAACAATTGCAATAACCGTGCGAAAACGCGCGCCGCGTCTTCGCTGCGGAACTCCATTCATTACGGAAAGCAGTTTCTTGTTGTTATCTGCATACGTAACATTCTCTCCGGCATAGCGCGCAGAATATACGCCCGGTTCCATTCCAAGAGCATACACTTCTAATCCCGTGTCGTCTGCAAGCGAAAATATTCCCGTTGATTGAAATGCCTCTTTTGCTTTTTTCAAAGCATTTCCCTCAAGCGTGGGTTGATCTTCAATTGTTTTAGGTACATTGGGAAAGTTGAAAAGAGAAAAAACTTCAAATCCTAACGGAGAAAGAAGCGCAGAAATTTCTTCTGCTTTATGTTTATTGTTTGTTGCAAGAAGTATTTGCTTCATACTTAATATTCTTTTTTTATAGAACTTTCTTTCCATGCGCGGAATGCCGCCATTGCTTCTTCGCGCATATATTGCGCGGTCGGAATTTTTCGTTCGTGAATTGCGCGAGGAAGTTCTTCGTAAATAAACAGATCGTCAAATCCGATGCTTGCGGCGTCTTCTCTTCCGTTGGCAAAATATATTTTGTCCGGACGCGCCCAGTAAATTGCGCCGAGACACATCGGACACGGCTCGCACGAAGTGTACAGTTCGCATCCATCGAGCTGGAATGAACCGATTGATTTGCACGCTTCTCGGATTGCTACAACTTCCGCATGCGCCGTCGGGTCGTTGGATGAAGTAACTTGATTGACGCCGCGTGCAATAATTTTTCCATCTTTTACAATTACGCAGCCGAACGGTCCGCCATTTCCGCTTGTTACATTTTCAACGGAAAGACGAATTGCTTCGCGCATAAAATCTGATTTAACCATATTTCTTTTCTATCCTATCAATTGCTTAATTGCTTCTTGAATTGTTTCAACGCCGATAATGGAAATTGAATTTGCTGTTTTCATTTTCTTCGCATTCGATTTCGGCACAACAATAGTTTGAAATCCTAATTTTGCCGCTTCTTGAATTCGTTTATCGCAATGCGCAATCGCGCGGATTTCTCCGCCGAGACCAATTTCACCGATTGCAACGGTTCGTGAATCAACAGGAATATCGCGTAACGATGAAATGATTGAAGCGGCAATTCCAAGATCGGCGGCAGGTTCATCAATGCGAATTCCGCCCGCAACATTTACAAACACATCGTGCATTCCCGTATTCACGCCGACGCGTTTATCCAAAACGGCAAGAAGCATCGAAAGCCGCCGTCCGTCAAATCCGGTTGCAGTGCGCTGCGGCATTCCATAATTTGTTGTAGAAACAAGCGCCTGCACTTCAATCAATAACGGACGAGTTCCTTCGAGCGTTGCAACAATTGCCGCGCCGCTTGCGCCGTACGTGCGTTCGGAAAGAAATACTTCGGATGGATTTAACACTTCGCGCAGTCCGGTATCGTGCATTTCAAAAATGCCGATTTCATTTGTTGAACCGAAGCGATTTTTTATTCCGCGCAAAATTCTGTACGCGTAATGCCGCTCCCCTTCAAATTGAAGAACCGCGTCAACCATGTGTTCAATCACTCGCGGTCCGGCAATTGCTCCTTCTTTTGTAACATGACCAATGAGAATAACCGGAATATTTTTTTTCTTTGCAACGCGCGTCAGCATTCCGGTAGATTCTCGAACTTGCCCAACGCTTCCCGGCGCGCTTTCCAAATTCGGATTATACAATGTTTGAATTGAATCAACAATTACCAAATCTGGCATTGCTTGTTCAATGACATCCGTAATTGATTCGAGATTTGTTTCGGCAAGTAGTTGAATATTATCCGCAAGTTTTCCCAAACGCTCGGCGCGCATTTTTACCTGCTTCGGCGATTCTTCGCCCGTAACGTACAACACAACTTTATCTTTAAGATGAAGCGCAACCTGCATCATTAATGTTGATTTTCCAATGCCGGGATCTCCGCCGAGAAGAATGACGCTTCCGGCAACTATTCCGCCGCCAAGCACGCGGTCAAATTCTCCCACGCCGGAATAAAACCGCACATCGTCAATGGAATCAACTTCGCGCAGAGAAATCGGATCGAGTTTGGAAGCAACGCCGCCGCTTTTTCGCGCAAGTTTTGCCGGCATCGGCGCTTCTTCAACAAACGTATTCCATTCGCTGCAGTTCGGACATTTTCCAGTCCAGCGCGGAGAAACATATCCGCATGATTGACAAACGTATTTGGTAAGATTTTTCGACATTATCTATGTTTCATCTCTACTCTATTCCGAACTGTTTCAATTAAAAGTAAATACAAATATTTTAGAATATCGGTTTTGAAACCATATGCTTTTAAAACTTCTTCATCAAAAGCAATTCTGTCTTTCTGTTTGTATTCGTTTTCGTAATCCTGAATTTGTCGCTTGCTAAGCGTTTCAAACTTAGAAAGTATGTTTTCTTTTTGTTTGTCTGAAAGTAATTTCGGGTTAAGCATTTTCATTTTGGTTTTGAAAAAATCAGCGTTCAAATCTAATGCACCTAAATTTCTTGATACTCCGTTTAATTCAACAATCAAAAGCGAAACAATTGAGTTAAGCAAAGCCGATACAATTTCAACATCTTTCTTTTTAACACGAATAGCAACCAATCTTTGATTGAGATACAATGGCGATTTGACGAACGAAAAGAACAATCGTTTGTCAGGATTGATTGAAATGAAAATATTTGCCGCTTCTTCGGGTTTTAACGAATACCAAAACGGTTTTCTTGTTTTTAAAACTTCGGGTAATGAAACGCCTGTTTTGTTTGTCGCTGTTTCAAATTTTTTGATGTGTTTGTAAGCGTTTGGATATTTTGCTTTTAAAGTTTTTTCATTTTTGTTGCAAACGAAAAGATTGTATTCCGATTTGTTGCTGTAAGCAATCGTTTTTAATTCTTGACTTGTTTTCAAAATCGGCAACAAAAATTCCTTTTCAATTTTCAATGATTTGTTTTCATCGTTAGAAATGAGGTGCATTTCGTCCCAACCTGTCCGTGTGCCTCTACCTGTGTCGTAAACATTTGGAAACGGATTTATTAATTTCTTCTCAAAAACGCTCAATGGGTTTTGATTGACAAAATAAGTTGCCCAATTTTCTTGCGAAGTAAGGGAATTGACTAAATGAGTTTTTTCAACAATGCTAACTACAATTGTTCCGTCTGTTTTTGCAAATACGTTTTTGAATTGGTTGTTTTCTTTCCAATTTGCATTTTTCGGATTGTTGCAATTATCAACTTCTGTATAAAAATCTTCAAACTGTTGTAAAGATTTGTTTTTAAACAAGACTTCCAATTTTTCGTTTACTGTGATAAATTTTGTTGGCTCTTTGCTTGTTCCTTTTTCAAGCGTAATAAAAACTGTGCTGACTTTGGAATCTTTAAACCAATGTTCTGCATTGCTTTTTACAACGTATTTGATATGGAAATTGTCTAACAAAAATTTCTTGAACTGCAAGCCGTAATTCTTGCCCAACCAAGCGTTTGAAGTAATTGCCGACAGCGTACCGCTGTCTTTCAGAAATTTCAGTGAATTGTAAAAGCAATAAATGTAATAATCGCTTTTCCCGTTTATGTCAAATTTGTTCCCGTTCAAAAAAGCGATTTGTGTTCTCGCAAATTCGCTTTCAAAATACATATTCAAACTTTCATTGGGGATATCTTCTTGCTGAATAAACGGAAAGTTTGAAACAACGGCGTCAAATTTGGGTATCGGAATTTGATTGAGTTTATCAATGTCTTTGTTGTCAGGAATTGCGATTGTTTGGCTTGGCGTAATTGTAAAAAAATCTTTGCGGGTTACTCTGGGAAAGTTTGCGATATCATCAACTTTCTGTTTGTAAAGATTGATAACTGAAAGTGTTGCTGGAAAGTGAGAAATATCATTACCCCAAATCTGACTTAAGATTTCTTGATGATTTTTGTTTCCGAAAAATTGTAGGATATTGTAAAACGAATTTAAAAATGTTCCTGTTCCTGATGTTGGGTCAATCACAATATCATTTCTGCTTTTGATTGCGGAAAATGTAACAAGGTTTGCCAAAGTTTCCGGTGTGAAGTATTGCCCGAACTTTTGTTTTTCTTCTTGCGGAACTAAGTTTTCCAAAACATGTCCGATTACTTCGGTTGGTAATACTTTAAAATCAAATTCATTGAAAACGGAAACAAGTTTGAAAAGCAATTCGTTTATCGTTTCATTGAATGAAATTTTGTCGGTAAAATCACTTTCAAAAACTGCCTGATAATCTATTTTCTTTGCTTGATTGAAAAAGTCGTTCAGTTGCATTTGAACTTGCTTATTATTCTTCAATTTCAACTTGGTAACTTTGCCTGACAAGTTTTCAGAAAGCGTAAGATAGAAAAGAACTTTACCGATAAGTTTATAGTAAGTAAACTTAGCTAAAACTTCTTCGGGTTCAACTTTTTCAACTCGTCTTGATGAAGTTGAAAGAATTTTAAGTGTAGCACTTTCAATTATTTTCCATTGATTAAATTCTGTTCTGAAAGAGTTATCATCGCCTTTAAGTTCGTTGATTTTGTTTTTCAGTTGCGGAATAAAATGCAACGCCGTTTGGATAACGGCTTCAACAATGTTTGATGAAATGTTTATCGCATTTTTGAGTTCGCCATTTTTGTATAGGTGTTCTAAATCGTGCAGAATTTCATTAAGCCGTTTTTGAAGTTTTACTTCGTGCTTTTTGTAGTTGTTTCTGTCGGCTAAATCATTTCTGCTTGTAATGTCTTTTTCTTTCGGATAAACTTTTAATCGTTCTAAACTTGAAAGGGAATATTTATCGTCTTTGATTTTCCAAATAATCGCTTCTGCTCCGTTCCAAGTAACGAAAGAATTGGATTGCAGTCGCTCGGCTTTTTCTAACGCATTTTTCAACATTTTGGTATTGTCAGCAGTTGTGTCAGGAAATTTCAATTCCCAACCATTGAAAACGATACCCGAAACTTTATCGGTAAATAAAAGAACATCGGGAAATTTTGTTCTTCCTGATGCTACTTTCAAACCCTCGTCATTTGTTGCGTCTTGGAATAATGTTGTGCCGTCATTGATTGATTGTTTTATCCAACTAATGATTTGCCCTGCCCAAGTTCTTTCGTTTAGTTTCATAATTCAATGTGTGATATTCTAGAATCGGTTCTCTGAAAAGTTGAAGTGTGGATTCTTCAACTTCTTTACTTTTTAATGTTTCTTCAATTCTGTCTGTGCAAATTTTGATGTAATCAATTGGCTTTACTTTGTGCAACAAAACATCTTCATTTTTTTCAATTCCGATAAACTTTCTATTTTCCAAAATGGCAGAAAGTAAAAAACTGCCACTACCACAAGCATTATCTAAAACAATATCGCCCGGATTTGTAAATGTCTTGATTAAGTAACGACCTAATTCAATCGGTTTTTGTGTCGGGTGGTAAACTGTTCCCTCAGATTCAGCTGTTTTGATGTAAACAAAATCGTCTGTGTGCTGTTCTTCATAAAACACAACATCATTCGGATAACGTTCGCCATTGCTTTTAACGTGTCGTGGTTTGAAGTCGCCATAACTGCCTGTGTATTGGTCTTTGCGAATGCCTTTGTCGTATGCTTCACCTTTGGTCATTTGCGGATTATACGTTGGTTGTTTTTTATAGAAAATACAAATGTCCTCGTGTTTGCGAAGTGGCTGAATTTTTGCATTTAGGAAATTTGTCGGTTTAGATTTTATCCAAGTAATTTTATACTTAAATAATTTTTCGTTGCTCAAAATAAGTTTCGCTGTAAAAACGCCTTGCGAAGTCAAAACGATTGCCCCATTGTCTTTGGTTATTCTCACGTATTCAGCCCAAAGTTTTTGCAAGTCAATTACAGAATCCCATTTGTTTTGCGTTGTACCATAAGGCAAATCACAAAGTATCATATCTACGGACTTGTCTGGAATTAATTTCATTACTTCCAAACAATCACCTTGAACAACTTTGTTTATAAAGTTGTCAATTTTTTTTTGTTTATTATTGTTTAGCAATAATACATTACCGTTTTTGTGGTTACGTAAGTTAGTTCCATATTTTATTTTTTTTTTCTGCTATCTGCATTGTTTGTAACGCAAAATCCTCATCTTGTATTTCGTAAACAATTTTATCGCTAAGCCATTGAACAATAATTTCGTTTTTTTTAATCTTGTAATACTTGCAAAGCAAACCAACTTGTTCTTTAGTTGGAAGTCGTTTGCTTCTTTCAATTCGACTTAGTAGTGTTTTATCAATGCCCGTTTTTTTACTAACATCTTCTAGTAATAATTTACGTTGTTCTCGTATTTTTTTAAATTGCAAACCTATTGCTTCCATAAACTCACAAAAGTGTTTGGTTGTCAAACTTTGTTTAAAATAACTATTTATAGGTTCTTGCCCAAATATGGCTTTATGTGTATAAAAACTATGAACTTACAAAGTTGTAAGTTGCAAGTGTGTAAGCTAATGAAACATTTTTGTTACACTTAATGGCTTTATTTCC
>CAYXEE010000069.1:0-9574 GCA_964463935.1 uncultured Chitinophagaceae bacterium
TCGCCAAAATATAATTCTACTGAACCGAGACGCATCATTCTGTTTGATGTGCTTTCTAAACTCAAGAGCATATTCCCTTTTAATTGTGCCTTTGTTCTTTGCAATTCTGATTTTGAAATCAGTTTTGTTTTCAGTTTTTGCAATTCATTGTAAGACACTTCCAATGAATTCTGAACTTGTTCTTTATCTGTACCAATATAAATTCCGAATACTCCGGTTTCATTCATTAATGTAAGAAAAGAATAAACGCTGTACGCTAATCCCCGTTTTTCTCTAATCTGTTGAAACAACCGCGAACTCATTCCATCGCCGAGAATTGTATTCATCAATAATGCCGGATACCGCATTGGATTATGTACGCTGAATGCTGCCGTTCCCGTGCAAAGATGCGCTTGCTGAATCGGTTTCGGATATTCTTTCAAAATTCTTTTTTGTTTTGCAATTTTTTTTGAAATTTTTTTTACTGCATTCTGCTTTTTCTTATGAAAATATTGTTGAACAAGTTTTACAATTTGTTCGTGTGTAATATTTCCTGCCGCAGTTACAATAATACCGCTTGTGGCATAATAGCTTTCAATATAATTCAGCAAATCATTTCGCGAAAATGAAGATACATTTTCTGCCGTACCAATAATCGGCATACCAATCGGATGATCGCCGAATAAATGTTTTTCAAAATACTCGTGAACCTGATCGTCCGGATCATCTTCCGTAGATTTTATTTCTTCAATAACAACTGTTTTTTCTTTTTCAATCTCTTTTACGGGAAAAAGCGGATTCTGCACCAAATCGGATAAAACGTCAATTGCATTTTCAACATATTCATCCAGCACGCGGGCATAAAAACACGTATGCTCTTTAGTTGTAAATGCGTTCATAAAACCGCCGACTGATTCAATACTGCGCGCAATTTGTTGAATAGAACGATTCTTCGTTCCCTTAAATACCATGTGTTCAATAAAATGCGTTATTCCGTTGTTTTTCTCGGTTTCGTTTTTAGAACCCGTATCTATCCAAATTCCTACGGAAGCAGATTTTACTGCAGGTAGTTCTTCTGTAATTACGCGAATTCCGTTATCAAGCGTCGTTTTGCGATATGATGCTGAAATTTCCGTGTGTGTTTGAAAAAGTTTTGTTCGGTATGCCATACTCTGCTAAAATCTTCAAAAAAAATGCTATCGAAGATAGATGATTTTTTCACATAAGTCAAATTGAAAATTTTTAACAACTATCCCTTTAACATTGCGTCAATTTTTACTACAACCATATCAATTCCAACCTTATTTTCCTTCCCTCGCGGAATTATAATATCCGCATAACGCTTGCTTGGTTCAACAAATTCCAAATGCATTGGTTTTACGGTTGTAACATATTGGTTCATTACGGATTCTATTGAACGCCCGCGCTCAACAATATCGCGTTTTAACCTTCGTAATAATCGTTCGTCGTCGTCGGTATCTATAAAGATTTTTATATCAAATAAATTACGCAATTCCTCAACTGCAAAAATTAAAATTCCTTCAACAATTAAAATATCTTTCGGCTCAATATTTCGGGTTTCTTTCATTCGCGAATGGGTTGCAAAGTTATAGAGCGGCTGCTCTATCGGATTTCCCTCTTTCAATTCTTTTATATGGTCAACAAGCAGAGAAGTATCCAGCGAATTCGGGTGATCAAAATTTATTTGCTCTGGCGTAGTTCCTTGCCCGTACGAAGAAATATCGCGATAATACGAATCGTGCTGAATAACAACAACGCCTTCGTGCGCTCTCAATCCTTCAAGAATTTTTTCCGTAACCGTTGTTTTACCTGAACCCGTACCGCCGGCTATTCCAATTACAAGCTTTCTCATATAATTCCTTTCGTGTTGTAGGAATATAGAAGGTAATTTCTGAATGTGCAATTACGATTTCTTACTTTACCATTATGCAAAGATTCATTATTTTGGCTGTGAAATGGATATTATTCATCTGCTATTAATAATTGTTATTACGCTCTATTTTTTTGTCAACCTTATGCTTTGGAAAGGTATTCGTTCATTGTACGGCGGCGATTCGAACGAACTTAAAAATTTCAGCGTAATTGTTGCCGCAAGAAATGAAGAACGCACAATCAAAAATTGCATAACGTCCATTCTTCGCCAAAATTATCCGCTCGATAAATTTGAAATTATTGTTGTAAACGATCGTTCAACCGATACGACAAAAAATATAATTGAAGAGCTTCAGAAAAAAAATTCCACGCTCCAGCTCATTAATATTGAAACTGAAATTTCAGGCATGCCTGCAAAAAAATTTGCGTTGAGCCGCGCTATTGCACAAAGCAAATTCGATTTTCTGGTTTTTACGGATGCTGATTGCGCTGTTGGAAAAAATTGGTTGAATGAATTTTCTAAACACTTTACGGAAGAAGTCGGCGTTGTTGCCGGATATTCGCCGAACAATGTATCGGACATAAAAAATTATTTTGGGAAAATATTTTTGCATTACGAAGAATTTAAGAATTCACTTTTTGCCGCCGCCGGAATCGGTCTCAATAATGCTTTTATGTGTACTGGAAGAAATTTTGCCTACAAAAAAAAATTATACCAACAAGTCGGCGGCTTTGAAAAAATAAAACATTCCATCAGCGGCGACGATGATTTGTTTATTCAACTGCTGCAAAAGGAGACCGGCTGCGCGATGCGGTATATGACTTCCCCCGAGAGCTTTGTTCGTACTTTCCCCCCTGGAACATTGAAAAAATTTATTTCACAACGAACGCGCCATATTTCCGCAAGCAGGTATTATCCGGCTAATATTAAATTTCTTTATTCAATACTTCACGTAAGCAATCTCATTTCGCTTATTGCGCTTTGTTCAATGTCGTTGTACGGTTTGCTTTTTTTTCTGGTAAAAACAAATATTGACGCAATTGGAATTGTTCTTGCTGAAAAAAAATTCTATGAAAATTTTTCTCTTACCGATTTTCTTTTCGGGGAAATTCTTTTTGCACTGTATCCGCTGCTGCTTGGACCGATAGGATATTTTTCAAAATTTACATGGAAAGGCGCGAAAAGCAGTTGAAAAAAGTTTTTTCAAATCCGCGCATAATTTTTTCTCTAAAAATAATTATTGCCGTTACTTTGCTCGCTTTGTTGCTCCATTATATTGATGGTAAAAAAATTTCAGATTCAATAAAAGATGCAAATCCGGTTTATCTTCTGTTAGGAATTTCACTCGGTATAATAAATATTGCTATTCAATGGTATCGGTGGAAATATCTATTGCAATTAGTGGCAGAAAAAGTTCCGAATAAAGACATTTTGAATTCAATTTTTATCGGAATTGCCGCAGGATTTTTCACTCCCGGGCAAATCGGCGAATTTGCCGGAAGAATTGCCGGACACAGTTCGTTAAGCAAAAGCTATGTTGCCGGAATGAGTCTTGTAGATAAAATCTATATTTTAACTACAACCATTTTTCTCGGAATTCCGGCGTTAGGTCTGTTTGCTATAACATTTTTTTCTGAAAAATGGAATTTTGGATTTACCATTGTTGCTATAGTACTATTTTCAGCCGCAACAATATTGTCTATCGTTCCAAGAATATGGAAAAATATTCTTTTGAAACTGCCTCAGAAAATCCGCCGGCACAAGTATTATTCTGTAATAGATATTATTGAATCGCGTTTTCATACAATTCATGCCGTTAATATGTTTTTGCTGACTATTTTGTTTTATGCGGCAGTATTTATCCAATACTACGTTTTCATACTATCGTTTGAAAATATTTTATTCTACCAATCGTTTACTGCGGTCGCATCTGTTTTTTTTGTAAAAAACATTCTCCTGCCGCTATCCATTAGCGATTTGGGAATTCGTGAAAGCGCAGCGGTATTTTTCTTTTCCCATTACGGAATTGAACCGGCATCGGCATTTAATGCTTCAATGCTTGTTTTTACTATAAATCTATTAATACCGAGCATTATCGGCTCTATTCTGATTTTGCGATTAAAAATTTCACTAAAAAAATAAAATGGAAAATTTTTTTAATATTTTTTTCTACGCGCTTATTTTTTTTACTGTTGTGTATGTTATTCAAATTTTTCGTTATCTGCGCGGGCTGAATAATTTATCCACAGGCAATAATTCCGAATTGCTTTCCGTTGCTGTATTGATTCCCGCTAGGAATGAAGAAAAAAATATTAAACAGTGTATTCAATCAATTTTATCGCAAAATTATCCCGCAGAAAAATTTCGTATCTGCGTCATTGACGACCAATCAACAGATTCAACCGTTGAAATTGTAAAAAAAATACAATCTGAAAATCCTGCGCGAATTTCATTGTTAACGGCAGAACATAAACCGCGGGATATTTCTCCGAAAATAAACGCGCTTTTACACGGTATAAATAATTCGGAAAGCGAAATAATTTTAACTACCGATGCAGACTGCATTGCATCGCCAAGCTGGATTTCATCAACAATAAATTTTTTTGACGAAGATACTGGCGCAACAACCGGCGCTACGCTTTTTGAAAATTCTGAAAACCAAAATTCTGTTCTTTACGGATTCCAATTTATTGATTTTCTTTCGTTCACCGCGTGCGGCGCAGGTTCAATCGGTTACGGAACAACAACAACGTGCAATGGCAGCAACATGGCGTTTCGCAGAATTGCATACAATGAAGCCGGCGGATATGGAGCCATAGCAAAATTAAATTCAGGCGATGATTCGCTTCTTGCACAAAAAATTGAACAAACAAAAAACTGGAACGTTCAATTTGTAAACAATCCATTCTCGTTTGTTACTACAAAGCCGGTTCACAGTTGGAGAGAAGTTCTCACACAACGGATGCGGTGGGCTGCCCAAACAACGCAGTATCCGTTGGGAACAGTTTTTTTTATGTCTATAACATTTTTGTATTATATTGCGCTTTGTATTTCCATTCCTATTTCTTTATTTTTTTTCGAGCCGCTGCCGCTTCTTTCATTTGCGGCAAAATGCGGAATTGACCTGTTGATTTTAAATAAATTTACAGCAATGACAAAAACTCGTTCCGTACTTCGATATTTTTTACCGGCGGAATTTATTCACATTGCGCTTGTGTTGTTGGGGGTGTTCGGCGGATATTTTACAAAATTTGAATGGAAAGAACGAAAAGTCGGAAGGACGGCATAACTTGTTTTCGCACACAACAATATTGCACCGCGTAATTTTTCCGCAAATGATTTGGCGGATGAACTCCGACGATATTTATCTTACGTTTGATGATGGACCTCATCCTGAAGCAACATTGCAAGTACTTGATTCGCTCCGTAAACATAACGTCCGCGCCACTTTTTTCTTAAGCGGCAAAAATATTTTACGAAACGAATCAATTGTTAAAAAAATTAAATCAGAACATCATTCAATCGGAATTCACGCATATCTGCATACCCGTTCATTGGCATTTTCTAAAATTAAGACTATCAACGAAATTAAGATTACCGAATCGCTTATACACAGTATTGCCGGAAAAACGCCGAAGATTTTCCGTCCGCCGTACGGATTTTTTTCATGGAACACCATTTCTGCCGCAAAAGAAATACAGTACAAAATTGTTATGTGGAGTTGTTTAACGGGAGATTTCCGCGCTTGGACAAATGAAAAAATTTCCGCCGCTGCGCTTCGCAAAATCTCTACCGGAAGCATTCTTGTTTTTCATGATAATGATTTAACGAAGCACAAAATTTCTTCCCTGCTTGATTTAGTTATTCCGAAAATTCAAGAACAAGGATTTTCGTTTGGAGTTATTGAATGAACGAAAAAAGAAAAAAAAGAGCGCTCCTGTGTCCATTAGATTGGGGGCTTGGACATGCTGCGCGATGCATTCCTATTATTACAGAATTGCTGCGCCACAATGCTGAAGTTATTGTTGCGGCTGACGGCAGAGCTCTTCAATTGTTAAAAAAAGAATTTCCACAGTTAGAATTCTTAAAATTCCCGGGAGTTGCTGTACAATATCCAAACAAAGGAAGTTTTACAGTAAAAATACTTTTACAATTACCCTCAATTCTAAAAGGATTTTTTGCCGAGCGAAAATATATTGATGAAGTTGTTGAGAGCAAAAACATTGACGTTGTAATATCGGACAGCAGGCACGGTTCGTATTCAAAAAAAATTCCTTCAATTTTTATTATTCATCAAATAAGAATTTTACTGCCGAAATATCTAAAATTTTTTGAACCATTCGTTTCATTTGTAAATAAAAAATTTATGGAGCGATATACGGAATGCTGGATTCCTGATTTTGAAGCAGAACATAACCTTACAGGAAAATTATCTCATTCAAAAAAATTACCCGATAATACATTTTTTATAGGTCCGCTTTCCCGTTTTTCACCTATAGAAAAATCTTCCGTAAAAGAAATTGATATTTTAGCAATTCTTTCCGGACCTGAACCAGCGTTCTATATTTGAAAATATTTTATTGGAACAACTTCGTACGAAAAACTATAATACTATTATCATACGCGGCAAAACGGAAGAAACTATTACCACAAAATTCGGAAATGTTACGCTGATTTCATCGCTAACTGCCGATAAACTTCAACGAATAATCGGTGAATCTCAATATATTATCTCCCGCTCCGGCTACAGCACAGTAATGGATTTTGCAAAACTTGGAGTGAATGCTGTTTTTGTTCCAACTCCGGGACAAACCGAACAAGAATATCTTTCTAAAATTTTAATGGAAAAAAAAATCTGTTATTCGGAATCGCAAAATAATTTTGATGTTGTACGAGCTATAACAGAATCGCAAAATTATCCCGGTTTTTCTGAATTGTATGTTGATGATAATATTTTACGCGAACGGATTTCCAACATTTTAAATTTCAACAGTACGAGACTATAATGTTCTTTCTTCCTGCATTTGCCTATGCCGAAATTCATTACCGCTTTAAATATTTTATTAGTTTTATTAAACGGAACGAACCTGAAATTATTGCCGATGCGCCTCACAGATTGAATCCTGACGCAAAACTGCCGATTTTAATTCTTGTAAAAGATGCCGATATATATCCAATTACAATTAACAATTTTATTGTTACAATTAAAAAAAATGGAAAGAAACTTTCGGTACACAGTTTTAAGAATCTGGGCGGTATTCCGGTGTTTGCACATTTTTGGTGGAATGTTTTGGAAATTTCATTTCACAATGAGTTGTTGAATTTGTTTGGAATGTTTGAAGTTGATGTTGAAATTGAATTTGAACGTAACGGCAGTCGCAAAACAATTTCGAATAACAATCTGCCGACATCAAGTAAATCATCGTTAAAAATTTTTCGCTCTGAAACTCCTCTGCCCGCTTTTCGAGCCATGTATCATGGCGATACGCATACTCACTCCAATTATACTGAAGATCAAGTTGAATTCGGTTCGCCCATTAACGCATCGGTAGTGTTATCGAAAGCAATGGGACTATCTTTTTTTTGCGTCTGCGATCATTCATACGATTTGGACGACAGACTCGATTCGTATTTACTCAATGATGCTGCGCTGCCTAAATGGAATTTATTTCAAAAAGATGTAGATGAAATAAATTTATCGCAAAACGATGTTGTTGTTATTCGCGGCGAAGAAGTTACCGTAAGAAATGCAAAAGGCAGAAATGTACATTTTTTGCTCTGGGGAACACGAACATTTTTTTACGGTTCGGGCGACGGCGCCGAAAAGTGGTTTCGTCTTCGCTCTGAAAATTCCATATCAGATATTTTACGTTCAAAACCTGAAAACACAGTTGCTTTTGCCAGTCATCCTACTGAACGAGTTCCTTTTCTTCACCGTCTTTTTTTCGGCAGAGATAGTTGGTCATTAAATGATATGAGAAATGACGGACTTCATGGTTTGCAAATTCTTAACGGAGAAAATAATAAAACATTTTTTAACGGAATTTCAGTGTGGAAGAAATTACTTCTTGAAGGGAAAAGAATATTTATCGCAGCAGGCAACGATGCGCACGGAAATTTTAACCGCTCCATTCAACTGTACATTCCATTTCTCTCAATTGCAGAAAAGGAAACACAAATTTTCGGCGCAATGCGCAGTTCGGTTTTTTGCGAAACTTTAGACGAAGCATCAATACTTGAATCGTTACGCAGCGGAAAATGTATTGTTAATAATGGACCGATAGTGAATGTAGAAATTGAAAATGAAAATCATTATTCTGCGAAATTAGGAGAAACAATTAGCGCAAAAAAAATAGTTGTAAAACTGCAAGGAATCTCTACTGCAGAATTTGGCGAGTTTGATTCGATTAAAATTTATTGCGGCATAATTGGGAAAAATGAATTTGTAATTGAAGAGCGCGCAGTTGAAACCGCTGTTTTTGATTTTCATTTCCTAACACAATGGCAAACCATAACAAGTTTTTCGTATATTCGTGTGGAAGCATTTACTAAAAACGGCATCGGGCATGATGCTCATGGTTTTTGTTATACAAACCCGATTTGGATTTTACCTGAATGAGAAAAATTGGATATCTACTGCTGCTCTTTAGTTCATCGTTATTCTGTAACGATTCTGGTTTTGAATTTTATTCAGGGTCGCTTCTTTTTAAACCATTTGTAGCCAATACATTTGAACCCCGCGTAGGACTTATTTGGCGCACGAACGATAAAAACCTGCGGTTAGATATTGGCAATTCAATAGACTTACTGCAATACAAATTTCAAGAAGAAAAACGATTGCTTACCATCGGTTTTGATTTTTTTACGTACACACGGTTACACGGCGAAAAAAATTTCCACTTCCCTGTTGATGCTGTTGACTATCTTTTTGGAATACATTCCAATTATATTGATTCAACATCGCATGGAATATGGTCTGCTCGTTTACGATTAAGCCATATCAGCGCGCATTTTGTTGATGGGCATTTCGACGGAACTTTGCAAAAATGGAAAAATGATTTATCGCCAAGAGTGTACAGCAAAGAATTTTTTGATTTAGGAATTGCGTATGAACCAAATACAAATTGGAGAGCATACTGCGGAGCAGCGTATGTTTGGCATAGTGATCCGACAACGCTTCCTAAATATGCAATATATGCAGGAGCTGAAAATCATTTTTCATTATTGAAAATATTTTATCCATATATTGCATATCAATTTACTGTCGGTGGAATTATTCCGCGTCATGAATTTCAAAGCGGAATAAAAATTGGAAATTGGTACGGACGCGGAACTCAGTTCTTTTTTCGTTGCTACAAAGGGAACAGCATTCACGGCGAGTATTATGACCGAGAAGATAATTATTCAAGCATCGGCTTTACAATAGACTTTTAATTATGACAACAAAAAAAATTGCTCTACACATTACGCTTTTTGTAATTACATTTTTTACAACAACTGTTGCAGGCGTTTCGTGGCTAAATCTTGATCCGTTCGATTTATATAATCTCTCATTCGGTCTGCCGTATTCGCTTTCAGTTCTTTTCATTCTTACGTGCCACGAATTTGGGCACTATTTTGCAGCGCGATATCATGGCGTTGAAGCAACGCTTCCTTTTTATATTCCTATGCCTCCTTTCCCGGGTTTGTTAAATTTTGGTA
>CAYXEE010000070.1:0-1611 GCA_964463935.1 uncultured Chitinophagaceae bacterium
CCAAGCATAAAGTAAAGTCCCATCGGGACGATATGTTTGTAACACAAGACTTGGCGGGTTTTTGAAACCTGCCAAGTCTAAGAATAATCTATCTAATTTCAACCAGATGGATTACAACTCATCGTTTTAAAAAATCTTATTATCTATAAACCGTTCGAGGGTTAATTTTGCTAAAGTGCAGAATTTCAAAAAAATTATACCATTCACTAATGGTAGCCCTCGAATGGTTCTACTTTTAAGGGACGACTAACTGCAGTTTATAGTTTTATGGCGAATAATCGCCATCTGATTATTTCCATCCAATAGAAGAAAAAAATAAAACACAAAAACCCTCAAAAACTGCTATTTCATAGTAAAAATGAAAAAAATACTCTGGCATTGCGATTGTTATTAGTATCTACAAATTCGGAGAAGAGTATGAATAAAATAACAATTACAAAAGCAAGTTTGTGGGTAGGAATTGCCGCAGTTCTGTTTTCCGGCTGGGTGTTGCTTTCCGGCGGAAGTAGAACCACAGAAAACAATTCTTATGATGAATGGAACGATTTTCTTGGAGTGTAACAATGAAAATTTTTGATTCTACAAAAATTCCGCTTCTTGGAAAAGCGTTAGATACATACGCGATGCGTCAGCGTGTTATTGCTTCGAACATTTCAAACATAAGCACAATCGGTTACAAAAGTAAATCCGTAGAATTTGAAGAACAAATGACAAACGCATTACAGCAGCAATCACTTCAACCTAAAACCACAACGGCAAGGCATATCAATGGAAGCATCTCTTCAGCGGCGGGATTAGATCCGGTTATTGTAGAAAATCCCGCACCTGCCATTGCAGATCCGTTATTAAGCGGTGTAAATAATGTAGATGTAGATCAAGAGATGGCAGACCTTGCAAAAAATCAGATTCGTTTTAAGTTTGCTTCGCGCATTCTTGGCGATACGTTCAGAGGAATTCAAAAAAGTATTAGAGGTACGGTATGAAAATGGATAAAATTTTTGCCGGCTTAAATATTAGCGCTTCAGGATTAACGGCGCAGAGAAAAAAAATGAATGCTATCGCAAGCAATATGGCAAACGCAGAAACAACAAAAACAGATACCGGCGAACCGTATAGAAGAAAACTTATCAATTTTCGTTCAAACGGACATCAAACATTTACAGAAGTAATGAAGAAAACAGATGTAGGACTTACCGCTACAAACAAGATGCACTTTGACTCTTTTACTAACAGCGAAACAACGCAAGGAACGATGCAAGGAGGAGTAAATCCGGTGGAATTGAACGATACGGCTCCGTTTAAGCAAATTTACGATCCAAATCATCCCGATGCAGATGAAAATGGATATGTGAAAATGCCGAATGTAAATGTGGTAACAGAAATGGTAGAAATGATTTCTGCTTCGCGCGCCTATGAAGCAAATGTAACTGCAGTAAATGCGGCAAAACAAATTGCAAAAGATGCCTTGGAGATTTAATTATGAACATAACTTCGACAAATTTTCAACCGGTAACATTTCCGCCAATAGATAAATCGCGCGGCGTAAAAACGCAGCAGATTGAAAAAAAAGAATCATCGAGAATGATAACTGTTAAAACCTACATTAATGAG
>CAYXEE010000070.1:1621-9533 GCA_964463935.1 uncultured Chitinophagaceae bacterium
CTACATTTAAAAACCGAATCGTCAGTATCAGAAAAAATTCTTTCTGCGGAAGAAAAGCAATTTTTTTCTCAGCTTTATAATGCAGAGTCAAAGCAATTATCCAACTATCAGAAGAATGGCGGAAAATCTTCTGCGGCAGTAGGAACAATAATTGATAGAAAAGGTTAAACAATGAAAATTTCTGAAGGATTATCGCTGCTATCGTCTTTCCATGCGCCCGGCGGAAACGCATTAAATAAAACATTGAAACAAAACAATGTTTCATTCGGTGAAACTCTGAATAAGGCGGTTACGGATGTTAACGATCTTCAACGGGAAGCCGGGAAAGCAGTGGAGCGGATGGTTTCCGGAGAAGCAACCGATCTTCACGATGTGATGATTGCCGTTGAAAAAGCTAAAACAAGTTTTGAGTTGCTTATGGAAGTCCGCAATAAGACAATTGATGTTTACCGCGAACTGATGAGAATGCAGGTATAATGTATGGCTGAGACAGGTCTT
This sequence comes from uncultured Chitinophagaceae bacterium, assembly GCA_964463935.1. Classification (GTDB taxonomy): domain Bacteria; phylum Bacteroidota; class Ignavibacteria; order UBA10030; family UBA8401; genus JACFMZ01. Next base: position 2,120 of record CAYXEE010000070.1, read on the forward strand.
TTGCAATTCAGAAATATTTTTTCTCGTTTTACCCGCGCCCAGCGCGCCGGACTTATTGCAGTAGCCGCCGTTTCGTTAATTCTTATTATCGTGTTAACAACCGTACTGAATGCGCCTTCGTACGGAACGTTGTTCAACAATCTTAATACGCAGGATGCTTCAAAGATTGTGCAAAAACTAAAAGAGAAAAATATTCCTTATCAGTTAGACGATAACGGAAAAACAATTCTTGTTCCTAAAAAACAAATGTACGATTTGCGCCTTGAACTTGCCGGCGAAGGACTTCCACAAAACAGCGTTATTGGTTACGAAATTTTTGACCGCACTAATCTCGGTATTTCCGATTTTGTTCAGAAAGTAAATTACCGCAGAGCTATGGAAGGGGAGCTAGCGCGTACAATTTTGCAGTTAGAAGAGGTTGAAGGAGCGCGGGTTCATATTGTTGTTCCTGAACGCGCGTTGTTTAAGGAAGATGAAAAGCCCGCAACGGCATCCGTAGTTTTAAAATTAAAATCGGGAAAACCATTGCGCAACGATGTTATTCAAGGAATAACGCACCTTGTTGCAAGCAGTGTTGAAGGTTTAGAGGCGGATAAAGTCAGCATTCTCGATTCTCGCGGAAATTTACTTTCTGAAAATACAGAACGAAACGGAATTGCCGCAATGACTTCTACGCAGTATGAACTTCAGCAAAAAGTAGAATCGTATCTTTCGCAAAAAGCGCAGCGGATACTTGAAAGCGCGGTCGGAATGGGAAATGCAATAGTGCAGATAAATGCGGAACTCGATTTTCGGCAAGTTGAAAGAAATTTAGAACAATACGATCCCGAAAGCGCTGTTGCGCGCAGCGAACAGACGACGGAAGAAAAAACTGTAATGTCCGATTCGGTACAGCCCTCAACGCGCTCAAATTCTGTAACAAATTATGAACTAAATAAAACTGTAGAACATATTGTTGAAGCGATGGGGTCGGTGAAGCGTCTTTCAGTTGCAACAATGGTTAATGCAATTCCAAAAATTGTAGAAAAAGACGGCCTCCAAACTACGGAATTTATTCAACGTAAGCCGGAAGAAGTTCAACAGTTTGAAGAAATTGTAAAACGCGCTGTCGGGTTTTCAACTGAACGCAATGATGAAATTACAGTTGTCTCTATGCCGTTTGGAAAAGGAATCCATGAAGAGCAAATGCTGTACAAAGATTCTCCGCTATCTAATTGGAGCGATTGGCTGCAGAAGATTGCAATTATTGCAGCAATGCTTGCGGCAGTGTTGCTCATTCGCTCAATTCTTAACAAGATTCGAGTTCAAACATATTTTCCCGGCGAAGTATATGAAGAAACAGAAAACCTTGCTTTAGCAGGCGCAGGGGAAACAGGAAAATTACATCCGCGTAAATCGCATTTTCATCTTCCTTCGCCCGAAGAAGAAATTTCTACCGAAGCATTATTAAAAGCAGAAAAACGAAAACGCATTGTGGAATATGTAAAAGATAAACCGGATGACGCCGCGCGGTTATTAAAAGTGTGGCTTGCAGAAGAAATTTAAATTATGTCAAAAGATTTAACAAGCAGACAAAAAGCAGCGTTGCTTATTCTTTCATTAGATGTTGAAACGGCAACGAAAATGATGCGCAAACTTTCGCAGCAGGAAATTGAAAGTTTAACATTGGAAATTAGCAATGTAAAGGGCGTATCATCGAATCTTATTGATGTTGTTGCAGAAGAATTTCATCAGTTAATTGTTGCGCAGCAATATATAGTTCAGGGCGGTTTAGATTATGCGCGGCAATTATTGGAACACACGCTTGGTTTTACTAAAGCAACGGAAATAATGGAAAAAGTAAAAGTTCTTTCGCACGTAACCGGTTTTGATATGCTGAAAAAAGCAGATCCGAAACAGCTTGCAAGTTTTTTGCAAAAAGAACATCCGCAGACAATTTCATTGATTCTTTCCAATCTCAGTCCCGAACAGACATCATCCGTGCTGAATGAATTTACCGAAGATTTACGCAACGATGTAACATTTCGCATGGCGACGCTCGGCAAAGTTTCGCCGACTCTTCTTGCAGAAATGGAAGGCGTGCTGGAAGAAGTTGCGGAATCTGAAATAAGCCAAAGTATGAGCGTGATCGGCGGAACAAAACAAGTTGCAGCAATTTTAAACAAATGCACTACCGTTACGGCTAAAACAATTTTGGAAAACATTGAAAATAAAAATTCGCAGTTAGCATCCGAAATAAAACGATTGATGTTCTTATTTGAAGATTTATTGTTTGTGGACGACAAAGGAATTCAAAGAATTCTTCGCGAAGTGGACAAGAAAGACCTTGCAATGGCGCTGAAAGTTTCAGAAGAAAAGTTGAAGCAAAAGATTTACAACAATATGTCTGAACGCGCGCAGGAACTGCTGAAAGAAGAATTGCAATATATGGGTCCGGTTCGCTTAAAAGAAGTAGAAGCCGCGCAAACGCGTATTGTGGAAATTGTAAAGCAGCTTGAAGATAATGGTGAAATAGTTGTTGCCGGACGCGGCGGAAAGGAAGAAGTCTTTGTTTAATTCGCTTGCACAATCAAAACCGGCTGTTTCTACGCAAACCAATTCAAGCGATTGCGTAACGTACGTTTTTCCTTCGTGGGAATTGCAAAAAAAAGAAAAAAATAAAGCGGAAAAAACCGGCGAAAAAAAATTGCAAAAAACGGAATTGATTGAAACTGTTAATAAGAAAGATGCAAAAGAATCCATCGCTCTTTCGCGCGATATTGCCGGCGCGTATGAAAGAGGTTTTGAAGAAGGCAGACAATCGGCAATTGAAGAATTAGAAAAAGAATTTGAAGAAAAATTACACGCCGAACAGCGCGTAACGTTAATTAAAACGATAGGGCAATTAGAAACCTTGATTGCAAATATTCAGAAAGAATTTTTTCAGCTTCAAGCAAAGTCTGAAGAGGTAGTATTAAAATTTGCTCTTGCGGTTGCCCAGCAAATATTAAAGCGCGAAGTTTTGTGCGATAATTCAATAGTATTAAATCAACTCCGCGAGTCGCTGCGGCGCGTGCTTGGGGTTGAAAATATTAAAGTGCGCGTGAATCCCGAAGATGAAGCAATTGTGCGCGAAAACAAACCGGCAATTCTTTCTGCGTCCGATTCGCTTCGTGAGATTGTTATTGAATCTGACGACAAAGTAGAACGAGGCGGTTGTATTTTAGAAAGCGAATCCGGAAATGTTGACGCGCGCATTTCCACACAAATGAAAAAAATTGAAGCCGCATTGATTGACGACGGCGTTTTGATAACACAATGACAACTCTTGCATATCAACATACAAGCGTACTTGAACATTTTGATATTTATATCAACAAACTACGCTCAATTGATTTGTTGAATGTTAATGGAAGAGTAACGCAAATTATCGGGCTTGTTATAGAATCCATTGGACCAAATTGTTCGCTCGGAGAAATTTGCGTTGTAAAATCGCGCAACGGCGAAAATGTATGCATGTCCGAGGTTGTCGGATTTCGCAACAACAGAGTTTTATCTATGGCTCTTGGCGATGCAAATGCTGTAAGTCCCGGAAGCGAAATTGTTGCAACAGGCAGAACGCTTTCCGTGCATGTCGGCGATGGATTGCTCGGTAGAGTAATTGATGGACTTGGAAAACCGATTGATGGAAAAGGTCCGCTGTTAGCAACAGAAGTTCGTTCTGTGTACAACGCGCCGCCAAGTCCGCTTGAACGAACAAGAATCTGCGAGCCGATTACAACCGGAATTCGTTCGATTGATTCTTTAATACCATGCGGTAAAGGTCAGCGCGTTGGAATTTTTGCCGGAAGCGGAGTCGGTAAAAGTGTTACGCTTGGAATGATTGCGCAAAACACCAGCGCCGATGTAAATGTTATTGCGCTGGTCGGCGAACGCGGACGCGAAGTAGGCGAATTTCTTGAACGCGAACTCGGACCGGAAGGATTGAAACGCTCCGTTGTTGTTGTTGCAACAAGCGATCAAGCCGCGCTCATTCGTATTAAAGCAGGCTTTATGGCGACAACAATTGCAGAATACTTTCGCGATAAAGGAATGGATGTAATGTTAATGATGGATTCTGTTACGCGAATGGCAATGGCTCAGCGCGAAGTCGGTTTGGCAATCGGCGAGCCGCCGACAACCAAAGGATATACGCCGTCAGTTTTTGCAATGCTTCCAAAAATTCTCGAACGCGCCGGCACGGCAAAGCAAGGAAGTATTACCGGTTTATACACAGTGCTTGTAGAAGGAGACGATATGAACGAACCGGTTGCCGATGCAGTGCGCTCAATTTTAGACGGACACATTGTGCTTTCGCGCCGTCTGGCTGCTGCCGGACATTATCCTGCAATAGATGTTTTGGAAAGCGTAAGCCGCGTAATGAGCGCGATAACAACGCAGGAACACAGAAAAGCAACGCATACAATTTTAGATTTACTTGCAACATACAAAGAAGCGGAAGATTTAATCAATATTGGAGCGTATTCAAAAGGAAGCAACCCGCGCGTAGATCGAGCAATACAACACATTGATGCAATCCGATCTTTTCTAAAACAAAAACCGGATGAAAACACAACGTTTAAGGAAAGCCAAACAAAATTATTTGAAGTAGCACAGCAAACTCAACATCTAAAATTATGAATGTGCCGACAACTAAATTTTCATCGCTGCTAAAAGTACGGCAGCATCAAGAAAAACAAACACAGCAAGAACTTGCGGTAATTAGAAATAAAAAAGAGAGCGAAGAGCGTCAATTGCTGCAGCTCCATCAAACTCGAGAAGAGGCATTTAGCGGAGAATCGCTTGCGGAAAAAGCAACCGCAAAAGATTTGCAAAACAGCCGCGCATTTATTAAAACGCTGAATAAAATGATTGATAAAAAATCAACGGAGATTACGGAAATTTCTGCCTCAGAATCGACAAAGATTGAAGAGCTTGTTGACCGAACAATGAAGAAAAAAATGGCAGAAAATTTGGATTCTAAACAGCGCGATGTAATAAAAAAAGAGCAAGAGCGCAAAGAATTAAAAATGATTGATATTTTAGCACAGCGATTAAAAATGGGGATATAAAATGAACAGCGCGTTAAAATATTTCTTTGTTATATTTTCAATGTTCGTTTTGGCGCTTGCGGTGAACTATGCAGCGTACTATGTAAAACCGGAATTGTATGTACAAAAACATCAAGCAATAGATTCTGCGGCGATTGCAAGAGCGGACAGCGTGCAATTGGCAGAACGTAAGAAACAAGAACAAGATTCTTTAATGCAGGCGCAAAAAGATTCGATAGAAACAACGCAACGCATTGCAGCAAAAGAGAAAGAAAAAATTGGACAGAAAAACAGCGAAGAAAAAATTACCATTCAGAAAAAAGAAGAAACCGGCGTTAAAGACTATGCAAAACTAATTGAAGCGATGTCGCCGAATGAAGCGGCAAAAGTACTGGCTTCGCTCGATCAGAAAAAAGCAAAAGAAATTTTGTTTGCAATAAAGAAGAAACAAGCCGGGAAAATTCTTAGTTCTATGGCCCCGGATTATGTTGCAAAATTAATGAGGTAACTATGATGAATACATTGCAGCAAACAACAATGTCGCCGAATCCTTTTCTGCCTGCGCTGCAAGCAGAGGGGGCAAAAGTTCAAAATTGTCAATCGAATGAAAACACCATTCAACAATCATTTTGGCAGATGTTGTTTGGAATATTTGAGCCGAAGCATAACACTGAAGCCCAAAGCGCTGCCGTAGAAAATGCAGTGGTTACAGATGAACAAATTGATGCGGCGCGTATCTTGCTTAACCGCGGAGAATTTTTAGATAAACAAGAAATTGCAAACAATAATACTAAACAAATCAATACGGACGAAGTTTCTGATTTGAAAATGTGCAGTGCGGCATTTCTTCCGTCATTGATAAATTTTCAAAATCACTCGCTTCCATTAAACGGTGAAAAACTAACCGAGGAAATTGCGCCGGCAATTAAAGAAAATTATTTATTTCAAAGTAAATCAACAAAAAATTTTTCGTTGTCATCGCCGATAGATGGAGAAGTAAAAAACAACAATGGTTTATCTGTAAAACTGGAAACGCCATTTCAGGTGGAAAAACAGAAACAATTGCCAATTGCTGAATTAAAAGAAAACAAAATTTTTTCTCTTGAAAAAACTGTAAAAAATGAAAGCACAGTTGCCGATACGGTAAGGGCTGAACCACAATCTTCTTTTACTGTTCCTCAAACAACCGGAAAAATACAAAATAATTTTTCGCAGGCGCATACAGAGGAAATATTTTTCAATATGCAGAATGCGTCTGCTTATTCTAATTTTCCTAAAATGCAATTGAGCAAAGAATTAGCGGCGGAACTTAATAACGACGGCGCGCATTTTTTTGCTGAAGAACGAACCGTACAGCCGGTAGCGCGCATTTTTTCAAAACAAGAATTGCTTGCACGGTTGACGCTCTCAAACGATAATCGCATTAAGCGCAATAATTCAAACGCATTAGAAAAAGAAGCGGAAGCTGTTTCGGAGGCAACTGCTTTTTCGGAGATAAGCGAATCAGAAATACCGCTGTTAAAAAATATTGTTGTACGGCAAAATGAAACGATAAAAATTAAACCGGAAAATATTGGTTTATCGAAATTAAATACGATTGAAGAAACAGGAAAGAATGTAGAAATAATTGAAAATAATTCAGCGCAAAAAATTAAGCGGCAGTTGAATGTTTCTACGCATACTAATAGCGTAGAATTGCCGGCAATGCAGACTGTTTCCGCAGATACAAAAAAAGAAAAAGATTTGCAGATTCAAAATGCGATAAACGAAAACGACATTCCGAGAGAACTAAATCAAACTAAAGCGGATAACAGCGTTAAACAAATGCCGCATAGCATTTCAGAAAAAATTACTCTGCCAAAAAATGCTCCACAGAATTTAGAGCCGAACAATGTAACAACTGAATCGGCGCGCTTTGCAACATCGGTTGAACGAGTAAACAGTTTATTGGAAAATATAACAAAAATTATTTCTCAGCGGGCAAAAGAACCGATGCAGGAAGTACGCATAATGCTAAAACCGGGATCGTTGGGCGAGTTGATAGTAAAAGTAGCTGTGGAAGAAAATAAAGTGCAGGCGCAGATTGACGTAACAAACAACTCTGTAAAAGCGGTTCTCGAGTCAAATCTTAGCGCTCTTAAAGAATCATTTTCACAGCGCGGATTGGAAGTACAACGGCTGACAATTCAAACCGGTAATGAGTTGTCATATTCGCAATCGCAGCAGCAATCGTCCTTCCGGCAGTCAAAAAACCAATCGCGTTTTATTGAAGAATTCGCAGAAGAAGAACAGGAATTTGAAAAATATTTCGGATACAACACAATTGAATTGAAAGCATAATATTA
>CAYXEE010000071.1:0-2874 GCA_964463935.1 uncultured Chitinophagaceae bacterium
AAATTTATCGTGGAACGGATTCGACAAACATTTCTGTTATTGATTCCACGAATAACACGAATTTTACGAATTCAAATTTAGCATCGGGCGTAAAAGTATTTTACCGTATCAGTGCGGTCGATTCGACAGGATTTGAAGGAGCAAAAAGTTTTGCCGTCAGCGTTACGCCGTATGTTCCGCCGACTCCGCCAAGCGCCGCAACATTATACAAACCGGACAATGAGATTGCCAACGCGGCAACATCGCAATTGTTTGTATGGTCGCGTCCGGCAACAACGGAAAAATTTAAAATTGAAGTCGGCACAGAACCGACATTTGCATCCGGCATAATTTTGCAAGATACATCCGTTGTTGATACGTTTAAGAATGTTACAAACCTTCCGAACAACGGTACAATTTATTGGAGAGTCTATGCAATAAACAGCGCGGGAAGTTCATCCTCATCAGAAGTTCGTTCATTTACAACGCGTGTTGCAACGCCGGTTCCTGTTTTGATCGTGCTTGACACACAGCGGATAAAAATAAAATGGAGCGCAGTCAGCGGAGCAATTGGATATAAAGTTCTTTCAAGCACAAACGGAACAACATTCGGTTCGGCGCAGTTTATTGCGTCGCCGGCAGAATCGGTGATGGTTGCAAATCTTACTCCCGGTACGCACTACTATTACAAACTTGTTGCTTTAAATGAAGCGGCTCTTCCGAGCGATACCAGCGCAACGGTTAATGGTTTTACACGTCCCGCAGTTCCGGTAAATCTTGCCGTTACAGAAAAAACGGATGTCAAAATAAAACTGAGTTGGAGCAAAGGGGCGGGGAATGTTTCCGGTTATAGAATCTATCGCAGTTTCAGTAACGGAACATTTGTATTGCTGACGCCGACAACGCAAACAACATATACGGATTCCGGTTTGGTTTCCAACGCGCAATACCGGTATCGCATTCGTTCCACCAATGCCGCTGGAGTGGAAAGCGATACAATCACGCAGCTTGCTATCCGCACATATAAACAATTGCCGCGCATAACAGCGGCATCATCTGTAAAAGCGAAAGCATCAGGGGATGTTAAGATAGCGTATGCGCTTCAAGTCGGAAACAGTGACACGGCGTATGTAAAATTATATTACTCAACCGATGGCGGAGCAACATTCACGCAATCGTTGAATACATCAGGAAAAGATACGCTTCTCACAGCAACGGGAAATGACACACTTCTGTGGGAAAGTAAAAAAGAACTTTCGAATACTTTTGCATCATCAGTGATCGTAAAACTTGTACCGTTCAATTATGAAACAGGAATTGATGCAAATCCATATTCGTTCACTTCTTCATCATTTATTTTGGATAATAAAATTCCAGATTTTGCCGGATTGCAAAGTGTAACAAGCGATTCTACAAAATTAAATCTTAATTGGAATTCTGCATCGGATAATTCCACGCCGATAAAATATAATATCTATAAGAGTGAAACTTCGGTAATAAACTATAACCAAATTGCTGCTACAGTAACAGGAACTTCTACAACCGTTTCTGGACTTGAAAACTTTAAGAATTATTATCTTGCAGTTCGCGCGGTAGATTCACTCGGAAATATTGATACAAACACAATTGTAGTTTCCGGAATGCCGACAGCAAAATCCAGAATTACAACAATTGCATCACTAAGCGGAACAAAGAATGGATTGTTTGCTGTTCCATTTTCCGTAAATGTTGCGTCACACGACACGGTAAAGATTATTGCGCTTTATTCAGTAAACAATGGAACAACATTCGATACTATTCGAAGTCTTGCGCAGGTTGTTGTGCAAAAAACAACAAATGGTACAGATACATTGCAATGGAATTCTGCGTATGATTATAATTTAGAAACCACAGTCGCAAAGGTAAAAATAATTCCGATTGGTAAAGGGGGAGAAGGAACATCGCTTACTACGACAGCATTTTTGCTGGATAACAAAGGACCGGAATTTGCCGGACTTTCCACCATAACTGCAGACACAAATAAGGTAACCGTAACGTGGAATGCCGGTACAGACCAAACCGCGCCGATTACGTACAATATTTTCTATAAAAAATCTGGCGAAGAAAATTGGAATCTTGGCTGGTCCGGAACGGCATTAAGCACAACAATAACCGGATTAGAAAACTTTGTTGAGTACACATTTAAGAACCATTCGTATGACGGTGTTGGAAACTATGAAAACAATACCGCATATAAAACTGCAACGCCGACTGTTTCATCTGCAATAAGTGCAATCGCAACGCCTGCAGGAACGCAAAAAGGAATCGCAAAAATTCCGTACAGCGTAAAAGTCGGATTGCAAGATACGGTAAATGTGCAAGTATTATATTCCACCAACGGCGGAACTTCGTTTACACAAACAACGAATTTTATATCACGAACGAATTTTGTTTCAGGAACAACACTTGATACAATTATTTGGAACAGCCCGCTTGATTATGCAAATGAAGGAACGAATCTCAAAATACAAATCCTTCCAATCGGTAAAGGAGGAAATGGAGTTGCTGCGACAACAAATTCCTTTACGCTGGATAATAAAGCGCCAATGTTTGCCGGCTTGCAATCCATTACCGGCGATACAAACAAAGTCGCTTTAAATTGGATAGCAGTAACAGATCAATCCACACCAATTACATACAAGGTGTATAAGCGGACAGAAACAACACAATATAACTTTACACAGCCGGAAACATCACTGACAGGTTCAACTGTTGTTATCCGCAATCTTGAAAACTTCAAAAAATATTATTTCACCGTCCGTGCTGTGGATAATGTTGGGAATGTTGATACCAATACAACGGAAAAAGAACGCACGCCGATTGTTCTTTCATCTATAACAACGCTTGTCTCACCGT
>CAYXEE010000071.1:2884-9454 GCA_964463935.1 uncultured Chitinophagaceae bacterium
GCAGGCAAAACGAGGAACATTCAAAATTCCGTATCAAATTTCTGTCGGTCAGCAGGATACAGTGAATATTTATACTGTCTATTCCACAAATAATTGGACGAAAATTGATACGGCAAAATCGGTCAGCGGAACAATTTCAAAGATTGCCGCTTCACTTTCCGACACCGTGGTATGGGAAAGCAATAAAGATTATGAATTAGAATCCAATTCATTGCAAGTGCGGCTTGTTCCTGTTGGTAAAGGAGGAATCGGAATTGCACAAGCAACATCCGCATTTACGCTGGATAATAAATTCCCGATCTTTGCGGGATTGTTAAACGCCGTCAGCGGTGAAAACACAATTGACCTGAAATGGAATAAAGCGGCAGACCTTTCTACGCCTGTTACCTATCGAATTTATTCCAACAAGAACGGAATATTGAACACCAATGCCGCGCCGGATACGATCGTTACCGATACCATGGCAACAATCCGCAATCTGGAAAACTTTAAAGAATATTCGTTTATCGTAAAAGCAGTTGATGCGGTTGGAAATGTTGATACAAATTTGGTAATCAGAAAAGGAATGCCGACCGTAAAAGCGCAATTGACTTCAATTGTTACGCCGACGATTCCGGTAAAAGGAAATGTTACCATTAAATATTCCGTTACCGTGGGATTGCAAGATACGATACAGTTACTTCCATTTGTTTCAGTGAATGGCGGCACACAGTTTGACACCGTAAAGCAGATTTCCGGCACACTTAAAACAATTACGCAATCAAGAACTGATTCAATCATCTGGCAATCGGACAAAGAATACAATAATGAAAGCGACAACGTGCAATTCAAACTTATTCCGATTGGAAAAGGGGGAGAAGGAACTGCGCTTACTTCTTCATCATTTACCGTTGATAACAGCGCGCCGAAAAACTTTGCCGGCATTCAATCTGTAATTGGTGATACGAACAGAATTCATCTGAAATGGAACACTGCAAAAGATTTAAGTCAGCCGGTAAAATACAGAATCTATTCAGGATTGACGGCACAAAGCATTAATTATACAACTGCCGATACGGTTATAACAGATACACTATACACAAAGAAGAACATAGAAAACTTTAAACCGTATTATTTTGCTGTCCGTGCAGTGGATAATGTCGGAAACATAGATACCAACGCAATAATTCTGAATGATTTTGCCAAAGTGCAGGCAAGCATTGCAAAGTTAGAATCACCAAACGGAACGCAGACAAAGAACGTAAAAATTCCTTTTACGGTACATGTCGGTCTGCAAGATACAGTAAGATTGAAAGTATTGTATTCAATGAATAACGGAATTTCATATGACACAACGCAAAAATTAGTCAATCAATTTTCGTTACTCACGCAAACCACCACCGATACAATTATTTGGAAATCAGGCGAAGAATATCTTGGTGAAAATGCCGTAACAAAAATAAAACTTATTCCATTTGGCAAACTTGGCATAGGAAAAGACAGCGTAACAGTTTCCTTTGCATTGGATAACAAAATTCCTGTCTATGTTCCTTCATCTCTTACAAGAAGCGCTGATACAAACAGAGCAACGCTTCGTTGGAACAGCGCAAAAGATCAAACATCGCCGATTCGTTATCATTTGTTCAGTTCTACTTCTTCACAAAATATGAACTTTGCTAAAGCTGATACAATTATCAGTGATACAAGTATTGTCGTTCGAAATCTCACAAACTTCCAAAAATATTATTTTGCTATACGACCGGAAGACGGAATAAAAAATATTGATACGAATCTCTATCAATATGAAATAACACCGACAATGCGGGCAACAGCAAAACTTACCGCATCAGTAAGCGGGAACAGCGGAACAATTTCTATTCCGTATCAAGTGCAGAGTGACGGTAAAGATTCCGTAAAGCTGGCAGTTCTTTATACTATCAATGGCGGCGGTACGTATGATACAGCAAAAGCACTATCGGGATTAACAAACGGATACATAACGGCAAAGAGCGGAACGCTGAACTGGAACAGCCGCGCAGATTATTTGAATGAAACGGTCAATGCAAAAATAAAAATAATTCCTGTCGGTCTCGGCGGAATTGGTGCAGCAGATTCATCCGCATCGTTTGTTCTTGATAATCTAGCCCCGCGGTTTAATGGAATTGCAAACGCACTGAATATCAGTACGGTCAAAGTCGGTTCAGCGGTTATTTCTTGGGATGCGGCGAAAGATACATCCAAACCGATTATGTATTATGTGTATCGCTCACTGCAGCCGATCACCTTTGCACAACAATACGTACCGATGGATTCAACAACTGCTCTTGTTGATACAGTAAAGGATCATCAGCCGAATGTATCGTACTACTATTTTGTAAAAGCAAAAGATTCGTACGGAAATGTTGATACGAATACAGTGTCGAGAATTTTAAAAACTCCGCTGCTGGCAGATTTTGACAATACCGGAAAAATAGAAACAGGAGACTTTACTACGTTCGCTTCTGCATGGAGAAACAACAACAAGAACATCGCAGATATTGCACCGGTAACAGGAACAGAGCCGCAGAACTTTGTTCCGAATCCCGACGGCGCAATCAATTTTGATGATTACTTCACATTTGCGCGAATGTGGAATTATTCCGTGAAGAATATTCCGGCCGCCTATTTCGGCAAAACAAGTGAGCAAACAGGAATTGATTCCGTTACCATGCTTACAAGTGAACCGATTATTAAACCGCAGCAGGTAAAAATACTTGGATTGAAATCGGTTACGCTGGGAAATATCTATTCCGTCGGTTATACAATTACGTATAATCCAAAGTCATTAGCGATTGATTCCATCATAACAAAATTTGATACTCAGGTGTTGTCGTTGCGCAGTCACGATGCTGAAAACGGAAAACTATATCTTGCTGCGGCATCATTAAGCGGTTCGCTTGATGAAAAAATTAAGAACGGCTCGCTGCTTCAATTGCAATGGAAAGCGTTGACAAAGCTGACAAATGAAGAAGTAAAAGTTGAAGCAGAATACTACGATGCAAACAATAATCTGCTTTCTAAAGGAATAAAGAAATTCAACTACAATTGGCGTTCCGTTGTTCCTGAAGAGTTTGCATTGTCTCAAAATTATCCGAATCCATTCAATCCCAACACAACTATTGAATATCAATTGCCGGTGGATTCAAAAGTAACGATAAAAATATATAATCTTCTCGGACAAGAGATAGCAACACTCGTCAATGATGAGAAGAAATCGGGCTATTATGATGTCCGCTGGGATGCTCACAGTAATGCATCCGGCGTATATTTTTACCGCATTATTACAAAAGATTTTGTGCAGACAAAGAAGATGCTGTTGATGAGATAAGTTTAATGAGCTGCGAGAACTCCCTGCGGGCTTGCCGCAGAGTCGTTAATTTGAAAGAAATTTTTTAAGACAAATTTGCCAAGTCTGGTAGACTTGGCAAATTTAATTTTTAAAAACAAACCGCCTGAAAAAATTCGGGCGGTTATTGTTGCAGTATTTTTTAACAAACGGATTGATTTATTCAATCCGATTGTTTTTTAAATTACTTGTAATATTTTTTCACATACTCTGCAACCATTCGGTGCGTATTATACTGCGGAACGAGCGTTGCAATTGCTCGGCGAACTCGTTTCAGCCATTGTGTTGGAATATTATTTTTGTTTCGATTGTAATATTCAGGAATAAGCTGATTCTTCATTACTTCGTATAAAAATTCCGCATCTTGTCTATCTTGAACATCGTGCGCTTCGGGCTGTTCGTCTCCGCCGATGGAAAAACCGTTTGTTCCGTCGTATGCTTCGCGCCACCAGCCGTCCATAATGCTGCAATTCAATCCGCCGTGGATAGCAACTTTTTGTCCGCTTGTTCCGCTTGCTTCCAGCGGTCTGCGCGGATTATTCAGCCACACATCTGCGCCGGAGATTAAATGACGCGCAACGTTGATGTCATAATTTTCAAGGAAAACAACTTTTCCGAAAAGATTCGGATGTTTTGTGTATTCAATAACGCGTTGAATAAATTTCTTTCCTTCGTCATCGCGCGGATGAGCTTTTCCGGCAAAAAGAATTTGCACCGGCTTCTGTGCGTTGTTGAACACTTCAAGAATTTTTTCAAAATGCGCAAACAATAACGGCGCCCGTTTGTATGTTGCAAATCGTCGTGCAAATCCAATCGTTAAAACATCGGGATGGAGAATTGTTTCATAAATTCCGGTTCCATTTCCGTACCGCGCATGTTGTTCATATAAACGATGACGCGCAAATTCTATCAATTGACGGCGCAAATCGTACCGCAATGCCCACAATTCTTCGTCGGAAATTTCTTTTACCGCTTTTTGCCAAAACTTTGGATTCAAATATTCTTGTTTCCATTGATCGCCGAACTTTGCCGACCAAAACTTATCGGTAATGCCGTTCAGCCATCCGCCGACGTGAACTCCGTTCGTAATATATCCGATCGGAACATCATCAACTTTTTTAATTTTCGGATACATAAACTTCCACATATCGCGGCTGACCGCGCCATGCAATTCGCTTACACCGTTTGCTGTTCGGGACATTTTTAAACACAACACCGTCATACAAAACTGCTCATTCGGATTTTCAGGATGCTCACTTCCGAATGCCATCAGTTCGTCCATCGTCATTCCGTAATCTTTTACGCGGCGTTCAAACACAAACGTCATAATATCTTTATTAAAACGATCGTGTCCGGCAGGAACCGGAGTATGCGTGGTGAAGATACATTCTTTTTTTACATGTTCTTTTGCTTTCTCAAGCGAAACGCCTTTGGCAATTTCTTCGCGCAAAAGTTCAAGCGTAAGAAATGCGGAATGTCCTTCGTTCATGTGAAATGTTGAAGGAGTAATTCCCATTGCGCGCAGCATTCGCACGCCGCCGATGCCGAGAACAATTTCCTGCGCAATTCGCGTTGCAGAATCTCCGCCGTACACGTGCGCGGTAATGTTGCGGTGGTTTTCTTCATTTTCCGGAAGATTCGTATCGAGCAGAAGAATAATACTTCGTCCGACTTGAAGTTTACGCGCAACAAATTTTACTGCATTAAACCCAATCTGCACTTCGCACACAATCGGATTTCCATTTTTATCAACAACAAGTTCGGTCGGTTGCTTTTTGTAATCTACGGGAACGTATTGTTCCTGCTGCCAGCCATCCACCGTTAAGCGCTGTTCAAAATATCCTTCTCTATAAAAAAGCGAAATGCCGACAAACGGAATGCCGAGATCGCTTGCAGATTTTGTATGGTCGCCTGCAAGAATTCCCAAACCGCCGGAATAAATGCGGACGCTTTCATGAACTCCAAACTCCGCGCTGAAATACGCAATTGTTCCTTTTACATGTTTTGCGTTTTTTGCAGCCCACGTTTTTTTGTCTGCCATGTAGCTGTTAAATTCTTCAATTACTTTTTTAACGCGCTGTGCAAAATCGGGATTGCCGAGACGCGCTTCCAGCTCGTGCGAAGAAACATCTGCAAGCATTGTAACAGCGTTGTGGTTTGTTTTTCGCCACAACATTGGAGAAAGTTCGCGGAAAATCGCCTGAGCATCAACGTTCCACGTCCACCACATATTTTTTGAGAGCGAGTGAAGCCCTTCCACGAGTTGTGCTGTTGAAAAAGATTTTTGTTTTTTTGCCATAAAATAAAAGCCCTAAGTGATTAAATATCGAATTTTGTTGTAAATGACGTTACAAGAAAGCCAAAAAAATGGAAATATTCCATAGATTTTTTGATTTCTGGAAATTTCTCCATTAGATTTTTGTACTATTGCAAGAAAAAAATATTGTGAGGAGCGAAAATATTCGGCTATGGATAATAAAAAGGAATTAACAGCCAAACCGGAATCGGTCCTGTTTTAGAAAGCGCAGGAGAAAATTTGGATTTTTTAATTGCTTCAATAATGGGCGGAACAATATCTTTGGGAACTGATTTTTTTATAGTAACTGCCTGAGGCAGTCCTTCTTCGTTAATCCATATTTTTACAAATATTTTATTTCTGCCTTGGTATTTTTCTATTATCTCTTTAGTATATTTTGGTAATTCAAGTTTAATTGGTTTCGACGCATAATTAGGGTTATTAAAATCCAATTTTTCTGAAGTTGATATTTTTTTATACGTTGAATCTAAAATGTAAATATTTTCCACCCCAGCGGAATCGAGTTGAATGTAGTAATCTTTGTCGCTCATAGTTTTTTTTGCCGAACCGCAACCATAAAGCGCAGAGAAAACAATACATAATGCTAAGAACCTCATAATTGTTCCCTTACTATTTGTTTATGAATAAATAATCCAAATAGAACTTCCCGCAATTGTTGAAATGCAAGAAATCAGAATATAAAGACTGTTGAAAATATTTTGATTGTTAATTTTTCATTACTAAACTTTAACAATATAACTGAAGTTACGCAGATGGTCATGCTGAGCGCGGCACGCTTAAGTTTGTAAGGTCATCCTTCTGCCGAAGGCATCTCCCTAAGGGATCCCTTCGGGACCTTCGGGAGGCGCATCCTTCAAAAAACAAAGGATTTGCTCAGGATGACCTTAAT
>CAYXEE010000072.1:0-9434 GCA_964463935.1 uncultured Chitinophagaceae bacterium
GGCATCCTTCAAAAAACGAAGGATTTGCTCATGATGACCGTAATTTTTTGTGCCGAGTCGAAGCATTTTTTGATTTTGCGTAACTTCAGTTAGATTAGACAGATTTTTTGATTTAAGGAGGCATAATGCTCGTTCAACAACGAACAATTAAAAAACCGATTTCTATGTCCGGTGTTGGATTACATACCGGCACAACGTGTACAATGACGTTCCGTCCGGCGCCGGAAAATTATGGAATTCGATTTCGCCGCATTGATATCGGCGGTTCGCCTGAAATTCCGGCTGATGTTGATCATGTTGTAGATATTGCGCGCGGCACTACAATAGGAATCGGCGAGGTGCGGGTGTACACAACAGAACATGTTTTAGCCGCAGTTGTTGGTTTGCAGATTGATAATATAATTATTGATCTTGATGGAATAGAACCTCCTATCGGCGATGGAAGCGCAAAGCCATACGTGGAAAAATTGAATGAAGCGGGGTTTGAAATTCAAGATTCGCCGAAAGATTATTTGGTAATTGACCAGCCGATTGAATACAAGAATGAAGCGAAAGGGGTTCATATTGTCGCTCTTCCGACTGATGATTTTAGAATTACAGTAATGATAGATTACAACAATCCTGCGCTTGGCAGTCAGCATACAGGATTGTTTGATTTAGAAAAAGAATTTGTGCAGGAATTTTCAATGTGCCGCACATTTTGTTTTCTTCATGAAGTTGAACAGCTTCGCGATGCCGGTTTAATTAAAGGGGGTTCGCTTGATAATGCAATTGTAATTGCAGACCGCGATTTGCCTGATGATGAACTTCGCAGAATTGCCGATAAACTTGGTATTAAACAATCGGTCTTTTTGGGGGGACACGGTCAACCCTTAAACAACAAACAATTGTATTTTAAAAACGAACCAGCACGGCATAAACTTCTTGATATGCTCGGCGATCTTGCGCTTATCGGAGTTCCGTTGAAAGGTCATATTCTTGCCGCGCGTCCCGGACACGCAAGCAATGTAGAATTTGCAAAAGTTGTTCGGAAATTATACCAACAGAAAAAAATCATCAAGAAATATCAACACGAGAAAAAAGAAGGCGTTGTATTTGATACTTCTGCTTTGCATAGAATTTTGCCGCATCGTTATCCGTTTCTGCTTGTCGATAAAATTATTGATTTTCAACTTGGCGAAAAAATTGCCGGCGTTAAAAGCGTAACATTTAACGAACCATTTTTCCCCGGACATTTCCCCGGCGCGCCCGTTATGCCCGGCGTGTTAATTATTGAAGGAATGGCGCAAACCGGCGGCGTGCTTCTGTTAGATGGAAGTTCGGATCAAGAAAGCAAACTTGTTTTATTTATGGGAATCAATAATGCAAAATTCAGGAAAACTGTGCATCCGGGCGACCAGTTGGTGTATGAATTAACAATGAAAACTCGCCGCAGCAAAATTTGTATTATGGAAGGGAAAGCGTATGTTGACGGGCAATTGGTGTGTGAAGCAGAATTAACTGCATCTGTTGTTGAGCGTTCTAAATTTTCGTAACCTTTTTTAATTAAATACTATGTCAATACAAATTCATTCTACAGCAATTGTAAGCGCGAATGCGCAGCTTGGCGAAGGAGTTGTTGTTGCGCCCTACGCAATAATTGAAGACGATGTCATCATTGGAGAAAACAGTTGGATTGGTCCGAACGCTACAATTCAAAATGGCGCTCGCATTGGAAAAAATTGCAAAATATTTCAAGGCGCCGCTGTTTCTTCTCCACCGCAAGATTTAACATATAATAACGAACCGACGACATTTGAAATCGGAGATAACACGACTATTCGAGAATTTTGTACGCTTAATCGCGGTACAAAAAAACAACATTTCAAATCGGTAATCGGCAGCAATTGCCTAATTATGGCATATTCGCATGTTGCTCACGATTGTATTATTGGAAATAATGTGATTATTGCAAATAGTTTGCAAATGGCAGGGCATGTTACAATCGGCGATTTTGCATTTATCGGTGGTCTCATTGCAATTCATCAGTTTGTAAACATTGGCGCGCATGCAATTGTCGGCGGACATTTTCGAATACCGAAAGATATTCCGCCGTTTGTTATGGCAGGCGGATGGCCTGTAACATATCAGCGGCTAAATTTTATCGGACTGCGACGCAGAGGTTTTACCAAAGAAACTCTCGAAGCTATCAATGAAGCGTACCGAATTTTATATCTTTCCAATCTCAATATCAGCCAGGGCGTAGAAAAAATTAAAGAAACGATGACGATTATTCCGGAAGTGCAGTTGATTCTTGATTTTATCGCCAAAAGTAAACGCGGACTAATTACTGCGCGGCGTTCCAAAGTTGATGATGAATAAGCGCAATCAACAGTGGCGGTTTGTCAATTCAGGATATTTATCCGGCAAAGAAAATATGCGCATTGATGAATCGTTTGCACTTTCTCTGCAGCAAGGGGAAATTTTACCAACGCTGCGCGTTTACGGATGGAAACCCTGGGCAGTTTCTCTTGGCTACAACCAACGCGATGAAGAAATCTCTTTTAAAAAATGTTCTGAACGGAATATTGATATTGTCCGACGCCCGACCGGCGGAAGGGCAATCCTTCACGCAAACGAATTAACATACAGCGTTGTACTGTATTCTGAAGGACGCAGTATTCATGAAATGTATGCAGAAATCAGCAACGCATTAGCGTTAGGATTGCAGTATTTGGGAGCAGAAATAAATTTTCAAAAACATCAACCGGATTTTTCTTCACTTTACAAAAGTCAAAGTTCAATTCCTTGTTTTTCCAGTTCAGCCCGTTTTGAGATTCTGCACGGCGAAAAAAAATTAGTCGGCAGCGCGCAGCGAAGATATTCATCAACAAATCTGCCGGAAGTTGTGCTTCAGCATGGTTCAATTTTAATCGGCGAAGAACATCAACTGCTTGCAGAATTGCTTTCCGTAGAAGATGATTCTATTCTTGCGAAAATTAAAAATGATATTACTGAGCATACAACAACATTAAATTCTATTCTTCAACGAAAAATTGGTTTTGAAGAAACAGCATCCGCAATTAAACTGGGTTTTGAGCAATCGTTCAATATTGATTTTACTAAAATTTTAGCGAATGAATTTGTTTCGGAAGAAAGTAAATAGGAAAATTATGTCCACACAAAAATCCGACTATAAGCGAATAACGACAAAAACAATCTTTGAGATGAAAGAAAAAGGCGAGAAGGTTGCAATGCTTACGGCGTATGATTATTCTACAGCTCGTTTGTTAGACGAAGCCGGAATAGATATTATTCTTGTCGGCGATTCGGTTGCAAATGTTGTACAAGGATTAGAAACAACAATTCCTGTAACGTTAGACGAAATGATTTATCACACGAAAATTGTTCGCCGCGCCGTAAAGCGCGCAATGCTTGTTGCGGATATGCCGTTTATGTCGTACCAAGTTCATACCGAAGAGGCGGTACGAAATTGCGGTAGAATATTGAAAGAATCGGGAGCAGAAGCCGTTAAGATGGAAGGGGGAATTCGGATTAAACCGTTAATTGAACAATTAACCGATATTGGAATTCCGGTGATGGGGCATCTTGGATTAACGCCGCAATCAATTTATAAATTTGGAACGTATGAAGTGCGCGCTAAAGAACAAAGCGAAGCCAAACAATTGATTGAAGATGCAAAAATGCTTGATAAAGCCGGCGTATTTGCAATGGTGTTGGAAAAAATTCCGTCGCATCTTGCGGCAAAGGTTACTAAAACAGTGCATTCTGCTACCATTGGAATCGGCGCAGGAAAACATTGCGACGGTCAAGTTCTTGTTACGAACGATATGCTGGGAATGAATGAGCAATTTCATCCGCGATTTGTTCGACAGTACGCAAATCTTACTAAAATTATGCGCGATGCGTTTACTGAATACATCGGCGACGTGAAGAAAAATTCATTCCCAACGGAAAAGGAAAGTTACTAACTGAAGTTACGCAAAATCAAAAAATGCTTCGACTCGGCACAAAAAATTACGGTCATCCTGAGCAAATCCTTCGTTTTTTGAAGGATGCCTGCCAAACACTTTGGCAGGCAGGCGCCTCCCGAAGGTCCCGAAGGGATCCCTTAGGGAGATACCTTTGGTAGAAGGATATCCTTACAAACTTAAGCGCGCCTCGCTCAGCATGACCATCTGCGTAACTTCAGTTACTAAGCGAATACACAATACCATACGTTGTTACGAATGAAATAAAAAAGTGTAAATCGCAAAATAAAATTTCATCTGACAAAGGTTAGCGTAAAAAGATTTACTGATGGATAAAAAATAAAATACAGTCCCCACATAGCAACGCCGATGGAAAGAGGAATGGACAAATTATCATCAATATTCCACGGCAATGCCTCTGCAACAGTTCCTACTGCCGCTCCGATAATTCCGATAAAAATTTCAACTATCGAATGATCAATTTTCGGCGTGAAAAGAACAACAAAAATTCCGAAAATAAAAAATGCAAGACTTCCTTCCACGCTTTTACTTAAAAATTTATGTTTGCCGAATCTTCTGCCAATCAATGCGGCAAATGTATCGGAAACAATAAGTATTGTAAACGCAGTAAGTACAATAATCTTTGGGAAAATAATTACGCACAGTGAAGCCGCAATAAGAACATGCGTTGCGCCGTTTAATCGTTTGCGCCGTTCATCTTGTTCATGTTTTCGCAGCATAAATCGGAAAATTTTGTAAAACAATTCCGCAGTGGGTTTGTGGTAATAGCGTAATAAATCTACGGTAAGAAATGAAAACGTAACCGGCAAAAGCAGAGCTAATGCCAGTTCGCGTGAAATAAAATAATAAATAACCGGTATGCTTAAAGATGAAAGGTGAATTCCTTTCCGTGCGAGCTCCGCTTTGTAATCAATTTGCTCTTCGCGCTTCATACAGAATTTTTTGATTTCCTTCCGCGCCCGCTTGAAGTTTTAGCGTTTTTCTTTACGCTTTTTTCTTCCGTTGCATCGCCCGCGCTTTCTGCTGATTCAACCGAAGCAGTATCCTGAACTGTTTCAATCGCAGGAACGTGCTGTTGCGCGTTTGCGCCGTTTCCGTTTTTAACAAGAGTCGGAAGAATTTCGCCGCGCATTACTTTGTCAATTTCTTCGCTATCTAAAATTTCTCTTTCAAGAAGCGCATTAGACAGCGCATGAAGTTTATCTATGTTTTCAGTAAGAATTGTCTCAGCGCGTTTTTCCGCTTGCGAAATAATTTTCTTCACTTCTTCGTCAATTACTCTGCCTGTATCTTCGCTGAAATCTCTATGTTTTGTTATTTCTCTTCCTAAAAATAATTCTTCTTCCTTTGCGCCGTAGGTAAGAGGGCCCATTTTCTCGCTCATTCCCCACTCGCAGACCATTTTACGCGCAAGATTGCTTGCTCGTTCAATATCATTTCCCGCGCCCGTAGTATATTCATTGAAAACAATTTTTTCTGCAATTCGACCGCCGAAAAACATTGCAAGCAGCGCTTCCAAATATTTTTTTGAATATGTATGGCGTTCGTCAATCGGCAGCGATGTTGTAACGCCAAGCGCGCGTCCGCGGGGAATAATTGTTACTTTATGAACCGGATCGGATTCGGGAATATATTTTGCAACTAAAACGTGTCCCGCTTCGTGGTATGCTGTAATGCGTTTTTCTTTTTCAGAAATAATCATCGACTTGCGTTCCATTCCCATCATTACTTTATCTTTTGCCTCTTCAAAATCATTCATTGTAACTTCTTTCTGATTTTTCCGAGCGGCAAGAAGCGCGGCTTCGTTAACAAGATTTGCTAAATCTGCGCCGGCAAGTCCCGGCGTTCCTTTGGCAAGCGTTTCTAATTTAACATCTGCGCCAAGCGGAATATTTCTTGTGTGAACTTTTAAAATTCCTTCGCGTCCTTTTACATCCGGTCTATCCACTACAACTTGTCTATCAAAACGACCGGGGCGAAGCAGCGCAGGATCGAGAACATCGGGTCGGTTTGTTGCCGCAATAAGTATAACGCCGTTGTTTTGTTCAAAGCCGTCCATTTCTACAAGAAGCTGATTAAGAGTTTGCTCGCGTTCATCGTGCCCGCCGCCGAGACCTGCGCCGCGATGACGACCGACCGCGTCAATTTCGTCTATAAAAACAATACACGGCGCGCTTCGTTTTGCCTGATCAAAAAGATCGCGAACACGGCTTGCGCCAACGCCGACAAACATTTCAACAAAATCTGCGCCGCTGATGGAGAAGAAAGGAACTCCGGCTTCACCTGCAACTGCGCGAGCAAGCAGTGTTTTTCCTGTTCCGGGAGGTCCGAGCAAAAGCACGCCTCGCGGAATTTTTCCGCCGAGCCGCTGAAATTTTGCTGGGTCCTTAAGAAATTCGATAATTTCCTGCAGTTCAACTTTTGCTTCATCTGCGCCTGCAACATCGGAAAATGTAACGCGAATTTGTCCTTCATTAAGCATTTTAGCGCGGCTTTTGCCGAATGAAAAAATTCCTTTTGTTCCGCCGCCCTGCATTCTTCGGAAAAAGAAAAACCAAATTCCGATAATTAGAACCCACGGAAGAAGCGTGGTCAGCATATTCAACCAGACGCTATCGTCTTTTGTTATTGTAAAATGAATTCCTTTTTCGTTCCACTGCGAAACAACCGCTTCATCAATATTTGTGTACGGAAGCGTTACGGTAAAGCGTTCTACTTTAGTACGCTTATTATTTTGCAATATGTCTTGCGGTTCTTTTAGAACTCCGTGAAAATCAAAATCATTAAAATTTGATTTCTTTACTGTTGCTTTTTGAATAAGTCCGTTCCGTAAAAAATCTTGATACTGAGAAAATGTAATTTCAGTTTCATTTGCTTCTGTGCCGCGAATAAATGTCATTACAAGGAAGACTGCCAAAATAATTGCAGACCAGCTTACTATAACGCGAAGAGCTTTATTCCAATTAAATTCATCGTCGTTTCTCATCGGCGGCTTCGGAGTTTTTTTGAAATTCTTTTTGGGAAAAATCGGCGGCCGTTTTTGCCCATCATTGTTTTTTTGTTCATTTTGTTTCTGTTCGTCTGACATTATTTCTCCTGAATCTTTATTTTCACTTCATATAACATTTAATACAACAATATTGTTCTCTTTAAGACGATATTCCTGGAAAATTATTTTTCAACAATCTTATAGATTGAAGGAATATTTCTTCCTTTCTGCGCATAATCTAAACCGTACCCAAGCACAAATAAACTTGGAATTTTGAACCCGACATAATCTACTATTACATCAATCTTCAGCGATTTTGGCTTTAGGAGAAGCGATACAACCGTAATTGAAGCGGGCTGCTGCGCTGCAAGCAATCGTTTAATAAAATCAATTGATAATCCGGTATCTACAATATCCTCAACAATTACGATGTGGCGGTCTTTTACCTGGCAATTCAAATCTTTTAGAAGATGAACATTGCCGGATGAAATTTTTGCATCGCCGTAACTTGAAAGTTTCATAAAGTCAACTTCGCAGTCAATAGTGATACTTCGAATCAAATCTGCAAAGAAAATATACGAGCCGTTCAGCACTCCGATAAAAATTGGAGTTTTACCTTTAAAATCTTTGCTGATTTTCTTTCCTAATTTTTTAATGCGCGATGCTAATTTTTTTTCATCAATATACGGTTCAAATTCTTCGTTGTTTACAATAAGGTTTTTTTTCTTCATTAGATTTTTTCAAGTGTGAATTTGTAAACTTTTTTTGTTTGTTCTGTAATTTTGCATCTATCGTCAAGCCGAAGTCCCGCAATCCAAATTATTTTATTTGAAGATTCAATAATCGGAACATTGTGTTTTTCATTCAGAGAAATTTTTTTATCAATAAAAAAATCGCTTAATTTTTTTTGCGCGTTCATTCCGAGAGGAACAAAAGAGTCGCCCTCTTTCCACGAACGAATTGTAACGGGAAATTCTACCGTTGCGGCATCAACAAATTCTGTAAAAGCATTTGGCGCAGAAATTTTTTTCGGCGGCGCGCTTTTCTGTATAGAAAATACGAATTCTTTTGTTCTAATCCTTCCTTCTTTTTTAAGAATGTATGAAAATTGCGTTCGGTCAAGATGTTGATGAAAAATAATTTCTGCGGCAGATTTTACCGCCGTCCATTTTTTTGAGAGTTCAATTTTTTTACCTGATTGATTTTGCGAAAGTTCGATAATAGATTGAATTGCAATGGAAGTCGGTTCAAGCTCCAATGTTTTTAGAATACGCAAAATAATCATTTCAGCAAGAAATCTATGGACGGAATTGAAGCGCGAAAGAGAAAGGTGAATTTCGTTGTTTGTTTCTTTAACGCATTGCGAAAATTCTTTTTCTACAATTTCTGTTACAAATTCTGATAGTTTTTTAAATGTTACAGCTTCGGAATTTAATGTTTGAATAATTGCGGGATTAATTTTTCGTTCAATCTGTGGAATCAAACTTTTTCTAATAAAATTCCGTTTATATTTTTCGTTTTTATTAGAAGAATCTTCCCGCCAATGTAATTTATTTTGTTGAGCATATTTCTTGATATCTTCACGAGAAACAGATAAAAATGGCCGTAAAACTCTTACATTGCTTCTAAAAACCGGAATTCCGGCTAAGCCGCTAATTCCTGTGCCTCTAAAAACATTCTGTAATACCGTTTCAGCATTGTCGTTGGCATTGTGGGCAGTTGCAATGTATTCAAAATTCAGCGTTTTTCTCAAACTATTAAAAAAATCATAACGAAAATTACGCGCAAAATCTTGCAGATTTTGGTGATTTTTTTTTGCTTCGTTATTAGCGTCAATTTCTTTAAAATAAAAGGGAATTTTATATTTTTTAGCAAGATTTTGGACAAATTTTTGGTCTTTATTTGATTCAATTCCGCGCAAATGGTAATTAACGTGCGCAACAGCTAACGAAATATTGAATTTTTGTTTATTTTTGGCAAGAAAATGCAATAAAACCACAGAATCTATTCCACCGCTGACTGCAACTATAATGCTGCTATTTTTTAGTGAAATTCCGTTTGTTTTAAGGAAGTGAAAAATATTTTCGTGAAATGTTTTTGAAACAGTTTGTTTCATTTAAGCTATACATTAAATTTATATCAAAAATAGGAAAAAATGTTAGTTTCTGCAAGGCATTTCATTTTTCAGGAAAGATAGCCGCTAACACAAAAAATAAATATTGCGCAGAACATTTCTAATAGACGCCGAATATTTCTGAAATTATTCAAATTTTAAATTGGTATTTAATTTGTTACCCAAAATATATTATGGACTGAAGTTACGCAAAATAAAAAAATGCTTCGACTCGGCACAAAAAATTAAGGTCATCCTGAGCAAATCCTTTGTTTTTTGAAGGATGCCTGCCTGCGTGCCAAACACTTTGGCAGGCAGGCGCCTCCCAAAGGGATGCCTT
>CAYXEE010000073.1:0-9412 GCA_964463935.1 uncultured Chitinophagaceae bacterium
GGATGACCTTAATTTTTTGTGCCGAGTCGAAGCATTTTTTTATTTTGCGTAACATAAGTTAGGTAATTTGAAATTCAAACTAAAAAATTATAGTGCTAAATATTTTTTCGCAATCAATATTTCCTTTCATTCAGTATTCATTATTTGGCTCGAAATAATTTTTTTGTTTTATCTTGTAACCCAAGAAAGATTATTTTAAAAAATTTATTTTGTTTTTGTTATATGATTTATTATTATCTCCTTACTTAAAATAAGATAAATTTATCCCTTTCAATCGCTATTGTTTAAGAAAACATTTTTTACGAAGTATGGTTTTGCAGTACTTTCCGGTGTGTTAACTACGGTTTCGCTTCCAGGGGTCGGCTTATTTCCTTTTGCGTTTTTTGCATTAACGCTATTACTATGGGCGATATGGGATGCTTCATTTCGTATGGTATTGCTGCTTTCATTTGTTTCCGGGTTTACCTCAGGAATACTATTTTATTATTGGTCTGTTCAATCTGCAATTAGGTATTCAGGTACTGTAACTGTTGAACAATTTTTTGTCTATGCTCTGTTGTGCGTTTATCAAGCAGTGTGGGTTGTGTTGTTTGGCGTTTCATATTTTCTACTGAAAAGAAAAATAGATAATAGAATTTTCTTACTGCTTTCGGTTTCATCCATTTTTGTATGTGTAGAATGGCTTCATAATGCGGCGGGAGAAATTTTTCCGTGGAATCTTCTTTTACCATATTCACAGTGGAATAATATTTTACTGCTGCAATTTGCTCCATTAGGCGGAATATGGCTTATAGCATTTTTTCTTGCCGCCGTAAATATGCTGTTATTGTTTGCGATATTGGAGAGGAATAAAGAAAACTGGATTGCGGCGGGAATTTTTATCGTTGCCATACATCTTGCTGGAGCAGTTTTGCTGTTTTCGGAAAAATATTCTCAAGAAAAAAAAATTTCCGTTGCAATATTACAAGAAAATATACGCGCAGAAAAACGGTGGGAAAAATTATACGCCGATACTCTTGCGGCTGTTTTTCTTACGCTGAATAAACAGTCGGTTCAATATGCGCCGCAGTTAATTGTGTGGAGCGAAACAGCGCTGTCTTGGACATTTTCAGAAAATGATGATTTACTGGATGAAGCGCTCCGTATAACATATTCATCAGGAGCGTCTCATCTTGCCGGAATGTTAACGCCGATTCCACATACAAACGATGTGTACAATTCGCTGTATTATATCGAGCGCGATGGGAAAATTTCCTCGCGTTATGATAAAAAACATCTGCTGGCGTTTCTTGAGCAGCCATTATTTAATTATTCGCTGCCGTTTGCACATCAGCAATATTCAGCAATTCGTACAGGAGAACGCCGAGCTATAATTCCGACTGCAATGGGAGTTTTAGGCGTATTGATTTGCAATGAATCGCTTTCGCCGTATCCTGCATCTTCTGCAGTACAAGAAGGAGCGCAAGCATTAATAGTTGCAAGCAATGACGCTTGGTTTGAAAATACTGTTTTGGTTGAATCGCATTTAGCACTAACGCGAATGCGTGCAGTTGAAACACGAAAAGATATTGTATTTAATGCAAATAAAGGATTTGCAGGAATACTCTATGCTGACGGAACAATGAATATTTCTGCGCCGAGTGATACAGCAAGGTGCATTCCAGTAACAATGCATTTCAATAACACCAAGACGATTGCGGCAAAATTTCCCAATTGGTTTGTGTGGTTTTCCGTTGGAATTTTGATAATGAGTATAAAATTTAATTTTTCAAAAACAAAATAATCTAAAAATAAAGCGAGGGCAAAAATGAAAAAATACTACTATTTGTAGTGTTTGTAATGTTGTTTTCTTTTGATGTGTTTGCATCCACGAGTCAAGGTTCATACCGCTGGAGAAATGATAATGGCGATGAAGATAATGCTACATTTCGTAAAGAAATTAACACTGAAGATACGCTTAGATCAAAATCCAATATTCGATTGCGTGTAGAACTATATGATAATTCCGGTTATTCTTCCAGCGATTATTACTCGTTATATTACAGCGCCGATAATTCTAATTATATTAAAATTACCACCGATGGCAGCGCAAACGCATGGAAACTTTCTCCCTCTTCTTATTTTAGTGACGGCGACATAACTGGCGATCTTCTGCCTTCCGGGAAAACACACAATAACGGCGCACTGATAGAATCTACGAACGATGTTCTTATCATTACAGATGCTAACGAAGGAAGGGAATATGAATTTAATGTTTCACCTACCGTTAATGCTTTAACGCAATTATATTATTTTAAGATAAAAACAAGCAGCGGCGGAGATTTAGGCGGATACGATATAATTCCAACTCTCTATTTTATAAACCCAATTACTGTTGCTGGTGCGACCAATATAGGTACGACAACGGCAACGCTTAACGGTTCTGTAATTACGAATAATACTTCTACAATAGTGCGATTTTTGTACGGCACAAGTTATGGCGTTTATACGGACAGCGTAGAAGTTAACGGAAACCCTTTGCAAGATGAAAATGCGAGCAATGTGTCGGAAACAATTACCGGATTAGCGCCCGGAAATACTTATTATTATACAATTTCGATGAACAATTCAAACGGTTATGCTCGCGGAACAACAAAAGTTTTTGTTACCCGCGGGACGCACCATTCGGCAAGTTCTGCTTTATTATTTGACGGTTCAACTACTTACGTTGAAGTACCATATTCTGCCGCGCTTAATCCAACGGATAATTTAACATTTGAAGCATGGGCGCGTGTTGATGGAAATGATGGATTGTACCGTTCGGTCTTATGTTCGCGAGGTTATGTTCGCGGATATCAATTTTATGCTGCGGATAATAATACGTGGCAGCTGTGGTTCGGTTCGGGAGAAAACTGGGTTACAATTCCGGGACCCGCTGTAACCAACGGCGTGTGGACTCATCTTGCGGGGCGTTACGCGAATGGCGTGATGACATTTTTTGTCAACGGCGATTCAGTCGGCGCGGATATAAGCGGCTATTTGCCGAATACAGCATTCCCGCTTCGATTCGGCACAATTTCCGACGGATTAAATTATTTTTACAATGGAGCAATAGATGAAATTCGCGTTTGGAATGTTGCGCGTACAAACGAACAAATTCGAAGCCGCGTCTATCGTCCGCTTGGCAGCGATACCGTAGGATTAGTTTCGAATTGGATGTTTAACGAAAACATAGGCACAACCGCTTACGATGCATTTGGAAACAACAACGGCGTTCTTACAAATTTTGTTTTTAATAATCAAAGCAATTGGATTACGTCGGGAATTCCTTTTGGAAGACCGCATGCAACAGTGAATGCAATTTCCGGTCTTAGTTTATCCGGCGTTACATTAAACGCAAGCGTTATTCCTAATAATGATTCAACAAATGTTTATTTTGAATACGGAACGACAACAAATTACGGCAGTCAAACATTGCTGCAGTATGCAGGAAAAGATATTTCTTCTCATCCTGTTTCCGCCGCATTGACTAATCTTACGAAGGGAACAACGTATCATTACCGAGTTGCTGCAGAAAACAGTTCGGGAACAACCTACAGCGCAGACCATACGTTTTCAACATATAATACCGATGCGCTTGCAGCGATTCACTTTGACGGCAGCGATGATAGAATAAATATTTTGCATAATGATGTAATGAATGTTTCCGCTGTAACAATTGAAACTTGGTTTAAATGGAATAGCAGCGGCAACACAATCAATTTTATTTCTGGAAAAAATATTGAACAATTGGAAATTCACACCGGAGGCGTTGGCTCTAATGCAATACGGTTTATTCCGCTTCCTGGAGTGTATATTGATACGTATTCAGAAGCATTTGTCCCCGGCGAGTGGGTGCATCTTGCATGTGTTTACGATCCGGCGCAGAGTTTGGCAAAAATTTATATTAACGGCGAAGAAAAGACCGGCGCAATTTCCGGTTACAATCCTATTACGACTCCGCTGACAACTTCCACAGAATCATTTTATTTCGGTTTACGCGGAGACCTTTCATATCCCTTTAACGGCGCAATGGATGAAATGCGTATTTGGGGAGTTGCACGAACGCAAGAAGAAATTCGCAAACGAATGTTCGGCGATCTTCCGCTGTATGATAGAGATAATTTGGTTGGATATTGGAAATGCGACGAAGGAAGCGGCACTTCAACGTTATCGGAAGTACATTCGCTGTCGGCAGTATTTTTGAATGGCGCCACGTGGACGAATTCCGGCGTACTGCTTGGCGCTGCAAATGTTCTGGCGGAGGGAAGCAGCAACATACAAAAAAAATCTGCCACTGTTTATGGTAATGTATATCCCAACGGGGATTCAACTTCCGTTACCGTTGAATACGGATTAACAACAGCGTATGGCTTGCAAAGTTCAACCATACAAGTTGATGATGATACGACATTTATTCCGGTAAATTTTTTGCTTTCCGGTTTAACGAAAAACGCAACGTATCATTACCGTTTTAAAACAGAAAATAATTTTGGAATAACGTACAGCGGAGATAAAATCTTTACTACATTTGCCGGCGATGCACAATATGCTCTTTCGTTCAACGGTTCAAGCGCCTATACAGCCGCTTCAGTTTCAACAATCTATTCCAGTGGAAAAACTGTTGAATGCTGGGTTAAAATAAATGACCGCAATCAATTTAGATTGATTACTTCTCAAAACGATTATTTCAACGGCAGACTTTTTAACTTGTTTTATGCTGGAAATTCTAATGACTATAAGTTTCGATTGGAAGTTGGAAAAGGAATGTTGGGCGCAAACGTGACAGTATTTTCTCAAACATCGGCAAAAGAAAACCAATGGTATCACATTGCCGGAACATACGACCCGGTTTCCGGTACGGCAAAATTATACATTAATGGCAATTTAGAAGCAGAAGCATCGGATTTAAGTATTGTTCCACTTTCGGAAGGAAATCCTCTTCTCAATGTCGGCGGAGTTACGGACGGATATTTTCTTAATGGCGCAATTGATCAATTACGAATTTGGGATACTGTGCGAACGGCGCAGGAAATTCGCAATTTTATGCTTTCCGAAATTTCAGGAAATTACCCACAACTAACATCAAATTATTTCTTTAATGAAGGAAGCGGAAGTACGGCGGCAGACTCGTCGCTTACTCCGGCGGCAATGAATTTACTTGGCGGAGCGGGATGGACAATTTCGTCCGCACCGATAAATTCAAGTTTTGCATTTACACTTCACGCATCAAATATTTATTCGCAGAGAGCAGTAATTAGCGGCGCAATAAATCCGTTCGGAAATTCTGTTTCATATTATTTCCAATATGGAACAACAAATTCGTACGGACAAACAACACCCCCAGTTACGCTTGGCGCAACGGATTCAACATATCACAATATTTCGCAAAACCTGTCTGGGTTAACTGCCAATACAACGTATCACTATCGCCTTGTTGCAGTTGCAGACGATGATACAAGTTTTGGTGCAGATAAAGTGTTTGCAACTACAAAGTATGAATCGGGGTACGCACTCGAACTAAATACTACTGCAAATGTTCAAATTCCACAATCTTCCAGTTTAGATATAACCGATGAAATTACGCTTGGAGCGTGGGTTTTGACGCAGGCAAAAAATGATAATTACATTATTTCAAAAGGCGGCGGCGGTTATGCTCTGGCAATAAATCCTGAAAATTCTGTACGAATCGGTTCAGCAGCCGTAAAATTTTTCGGAACGTCTCACGCAGATTGGGTGCGCGGAACAACAAATATTTCCGATGAGCGATGGCACTATGTGGCGGCAACATACGACGGCGCTACAATTAAATTGTATGTCGATGGAATTTTGGAAAATTCCGTTGCGGCAACCGGAGCGCTTACCGTAAATATGTCCGATGTAATTATTGGAGCTGCAGGAAGTCCAAATTCTCGGCTTGAATTTGTTGATGAAGTCCAAATTTGGAATCGTGCATTATCGCCAAATGAAATTCAGCAGTATTTTGCAAAAGATATTCCTTTACCGCAGACGGGAATAGCCGGCTATTGGAAATTTAACGAATCATATGGACCGGCTGCTTACGATTCCAGCGGAAATGAAAATCATGGCGACATAAACGGAGGAACAAGGAGCCATTCGGAAGTGAAGTTAAATATTCCTTTTGGAATGACACGATATGCCTCTAACGCGGCGCTCCCCAATGTAAGGTTGAATTCAGTTGTTAATCAAAACGGAAGCGCGTTGGGTTTGTTTTTTAAATATACAATAAATGGAGATACGTATTATACAACGCCGCAATATTTTTCTGCGGCTGATACGACGAGATTATTCTCGCAAACAATTTCCAATGTTCCTAAAAATTCAACGTGCACATTTTCAATTGG
The DNA here is from genome assembly GCA_964463935.1 of uncultured Chitinophagaceae bacterium. GTDB lineage: Bacteria > Bacteroidota > Ignavibacteria > UBA10030 > UBA8401 > JACFMZ01. The sequence goes on from CAYXEE010000073.1 coordinate 6,384, forward strand.
AGTAATTGCGGGGAGCGATACAACCTACGACGAAGAACGAAGTTTCCTCGGAGCAAATTATTCCGGTTATGCGGCGAACATAAATCTTACCGATAATAAAAAAATTCAATTGCCCAATACAACATTTGGCAACTTTGGTACAGCAGACTTTACCATTGAAGGGTGGTTTAAATTTGAACCCGGAAGCGCTGGCGCTGTTCTTGCTAAGCGCGAAAATGATTCTCACTCAAGTTTTTGGCAGATTGGTGTTACCGGAGATGGCGCGGTAAGCGCAGAAGTTGATGAAGATTTTTCCGGAACAAATTACATCGGGTTTAGCGGCAATACAAAAGTTAACGATGGCATACCGCATCATATAGCAGTATCGCGCAGCGGCAAGAAGTTATATCTTTATGTTGATGGCGTGTTAGATAAAGTTGACAGCGCAGACGGAACTGCAAATATCGGCAATAATGTACCAGTAACATTCGGACAATATTTGTGGTATTCGTATATGGGTTATTTTTCTGTTGACGAAGTTCGCATTTGGAATACTGCGCGCACACAATCGCAAATTACAGCGAACATGCTGAAAAATATTTCTACTCCGAACACAAATCTAATTGCCTATTGGAGATTGGATGAGACAGGCGGAATTCTTGTTGCCGATTCCTCCGGCAACGGCAACGATGCGTACTATTCGCATACTTCACGCGAGCTTTCGTTTGCGCCGTTGTACGGTCCATTTGCAACAATTTTACCGCCGACTGGCATTACATCCGGCGGAGCAACTATCCGCGGCGCGTATGTTACAAATAATCAATCCGGCGGATATTATTTTGAATATGGAAATAATTTTTCTCAACGGACATCTACTGTTCCATTTAGCGGGAATACAAATATAAATAATGTTTCCGCATTTATTTCTAAGCGTCCGGTTGATTTTATTTATCGTTTAGCAGTGTTTAATTCTACCGACACGTTTTACACAGCCGCAAGCAGAGCGCTGGCGCCGACGGAAGGATCCGGTACTGCGCTAAAGTTTAACGGCGATGCAGAAGTAAATGTATATGATTTTATCTGGTACAACAATAATAACAATAATCCAATAACAATAGAATTCTGGAATAAGAAGACAACGGCGGAATACAATTACGACCAAGCGCACAATTCCGGCAATTCTGTCTTTAACATTGGCGGTTATGCAGATCCAAATGTTATTCAATCGCATGCGCCATTTTTTGTAGATGGAAGAATATATTTTGATTATGGTTCATACGCTGCAGGAAGAATTTCTGCAAATTATCTTCCACACCTTGATAAATGGACTCACGTTGCATTTGTTTCGGAAGGGAAGGGAGGTTCATTCAAAGGAATTTATCTCAACGGTCAATTAGTTGCTTATGACAGTACTTCTTCCGATGGACCTGCAATAGATTTATCAGGACTTGGCATCGGAAGATACTACCACAACGGCTCGGTTGATGATTTTAGAATTTGGAATAAAGTTCGTTCGACTCAAGAGATTCGAGAAAATATGCACCGCAAATTAACCGGAACAGAAGATAATCTGAAAGGATATTGGCGGTTCGATGAAGCAAGCGGATATGTTGCGTATGATGCAACGCCGTATGGCAATAACGGATACATTACGTCAAGCGGATTATGGATTGCTTCTACTGCTCCGCTCGGCGATGCCGTATCAACATCGCAGCTAATTTCAGAAGCAGGAACATTTAATTTTCTTACAGCCGGAGTGCAATTTAATGTTACTAATAAAACCAATGCAAACACATTTGTCGTTACGGCAATGGCAAACGAACCGGGCGGTACGCTTCCTAATAATGCAATAACGCTTCTTCCCAAGTATTGGATTGTAAATCGGTACGATGAAGGGACCGATACAACCGAAATTACATTTAATGTCGGCGAGGGAAAAATCAGCGGTAATGATTTAAATTACCCCGATAGTCTGAAACTCTTCAAACGGTCCAGCAACGATGACGGTACCTGGGTTCTTGCTGCAAAAGGAATTTCTGCAACCGAAAGTTCAGTAACATTTGCTGCAATTTCAACATATTCACAATTTACCATTGGCACAACCGGTTCTTCATTATTGCCCGTAGAGTTAGTTTCGTTTACTGCTACATCGAAACGGTTACATGCTCAATTGGCATGGAAAACCGCAACCGAAGTAAACAATGCTGGATTTGAAATTGAGCGCCGAGCGGAAGGTGTGTCCAATCTTAAAGATGGAACACAGTCTGTGTGGACAAAAGCTGGCTTTGTAGAAGGAAACGGAACAACAAATTCTCCTAAAGAATATTCCTTTGTTGATAAAAATCTTAAAGCGGGAAAATATTCGTACCGCCTAAAACAGATTGACCGCGACGGCAAAATTGGATATTCCCAATCAATTGAAGTGGAAGTTGGTGCCGCTCCGCTTGTATTTGAATTGGCGCAGAATTATCCCAATCCGTTTAATCCATCAACTACAATTGAATTTACTGTTCCAAAAACCGGACTAACAACATTAAAAGTCTATAACCTTCTTGGACAGGAGATTGCAACGCTGTTTAACGATATTGCGGAATCGGGAAAATATTATCAAGTACAATTTAATGCATCAAATACCAATGGCGTTTCTTCAGGACTAGCAAGCGGCGTGTATATTTCGCGTCTTACGCAAAATGGAAAATAGCAGGTTAAAAAAATGATGCTGTTGAAATAAAAATTTCCTTTTTTGTTCACAGACATCATAATGTTTGGAAACTGTAGAATTTTATTGCAGTAAATGTTTTTCTTCCATCAACGCCATCAGATAGTAAAAAACTACCTGATGGCGTTTTTATTTAATATTCTCCTTTCACAATTACATATTTTTCGGTAATTTTTAGCGTATAATAAAGGATTACGTAGAAAAAATATCTCTCTACTTATTAACTGAAGTTACGCAGATGGTCATGCTGAGCGAGGCACGCTTAAGTTTATAAGGTCATCCTTCGGCGCATCCTTCAAAAAACGAAGGATTTGCTCAGGATGACCGTAAT
>CAYXEE010000074.1:0-9363 GCA_964463935.1 uncultured Chitinophagaceae bacterium
CAACAACTCAAACAGTTCCCCACAATATGCTTTGCTGAATGAAGTCAAAACATATTTGGCGTAGTTTTTTTGAGTTTGCTTCTATTTTATTACTGAATTACTTTGAATGTATGAATTTTCAAAAATAATTCCACCAATTTTAGTGATTATTTTTTTGTAAAAGAAAATTCTGCAATTACATTCTTAAAAAGCGGGGCTTCTAAATCCTTCGGGGAGACAATCGGATTTTCTACCATCCAATCAATTGCTAAATCCGTATCGTTAAATCGAATAGAGCGTTCGTGCGGTTTACTGTAATACGCAGTGCATTTGTAATGAAAAATTGCCTCGTCGGAAAGAACAGAAAACCCGTGCGCAAATCCGGGCGGAATCCACAATTGAAGATGGTTTTCATCGGAAAGTTCCTGCGCAAAATATTTTCCGTATGTCGGAGAACCTATGCGCACATCTACCGCAACATCGAGAACGTTTCCAAATAATACTTTGCACAGTTTTCCCTGGGCGAATTCTCCTGCCTGATAATGAAGACCGCGAACTGTCCCTTTTTGCGATTTAGAAATATTATCTTGAACAAACCTACTATCGCCTAAAATTTCAATGTAGCTTTTTTCTGTAAACGCTTCATAAAAATATCCGCGGGAATCGGGAAAAACTGCCGGCTCAATTATCAATACGCCGCTAAGCGGAGTTTCTATAATTTTTTTTATCGGCATATTATTCTTCGTGTAGAATTTTTTCTAAATACGAACGGTACATTGATTTCGGAATCCCGTTGATTGTCTGTTGAAATTCTTCTTTTGAAATAAAGTTCATTGCGTACGCAATTTCTTCAATACACGCAACTTTTAATCCTTGACGTTCTTCGATAACGCCGAAAAAGTTCGACGCTTGAAGCAGCGCTTCCGGCGTTCCGGTATCGAGCCAAGCAACGCCGCGCCCGATTTTTTCGACGCGTAATTGTTTCTTTGCAAGATAAACATTGTTTACATCGGTAATTTCTAACTCGCCGCGCGGCGATGGTTTTAATTGTTTTGAAATTTCAACGACGGTATTATCAAAAATGTACAATCCGGGAACCGCGTAATTTGATTTCGGCTGTTTTGGTTTTTCTTCAATGCTGATTACATTTCCTTGTTTATCGAACTCCACAATTCCATAGCGCTCCGGATCGTTCACGCGGTAACCAAAAATTGTTCCGCCGGTATTATTTTTTATCGCCGAATAAAAAAAATCTAAATTGCCGTAAAAAATATTATCGCCCAGCACAAGCGTAACGGAATCGTTTCCGATAAATTTTTCGCCGATGATAAATGATTCCGCAATTCCGTTCGGCGCGTCTTGTACTGCATACTGAAAATTTACGCCAAGCTGTTTTCCATCCCCGAGCAATTGTTTGTAAAGCGGAATAGTTTCTTTATTTGAAATGATAAGAATTTCTTTTATCCCGCCGAGCATTAACACAGATATTGGATAATAAATAAGCGGCTTGTCGTAAATCATTACTAACTGTTTGCTGTACACTTTAGTAATGGGATATAAACGCGAACCGGATCCGCCGGCTAGTACAATACCTTTCATAAAATAATTCTATCCTTTAAGAAATCGTTCTGTTAAAAGTTCTTTTGCTTTAAAATATTCTGTGCGCAGTTGTTCAAGTGTTTCCATCGCGCCTTCAAACACATTGTTTTTTCCGTTGGTTTCTAACTGAAATGCAAGCATTTGCACTTTTTTAACGCCCAAACTGGAAGAACCTCCCTTTAATTTATGCGCATACGCGTGAAGCTGATCTGCATTACGCGCTGTAATTGCGTTATGCATATCTGATATTCCTATTTCCGATTCGCGGAAATAAATTGTTACCAATTCGTTCAGTAGTTCGGGATCGTCCAATGCAATAAGTTCGTTCAATCGTTCTTCATCAAGAATTTCTTCGCTCACGTGTTCTCCGGCTAAAAATTGTTTTCAACGCCTATGTACAGAGAATACTAATTATTTTTCTCTAATGCTTCATAATATTTGCGGATAAGTTCAAGATAGTCTTTAGAATATCCTGCGTCAATAGCTCTCTGTAAATCCATCTGTTTTTGATTTTGTTTCGGATGCAGTGTCAACTCGTCCGTTGTTCTTCTAAGAACATTTTTCCCGGTTTCTGATTTTCGTTTCTGTTCATAATCTCGTTCCCGCGTAGAACTTGACGCTTGCAAAAGGCGCGATAAAATTCGTTCTTGCTGGCGCACCGTATTCGGATTGATTTGCTGCTGTTCTAATTGCTGAGCAACTTCTTTCATTTCATCCGCAATTTTTTGCAAGTCGCCCATAATTTTATTTTTTTCAGGATTTCCCTGCGCTTCGCGCTGCAATTGTTCCAACGATTTTCTTACCGCTTCCTGTTGTTTCGCAAGCCGTCCCATTTCCTGCATTTGCTGCTGGCTCATTCCCTGTTGATTTCCCATTTGCTGCGTCTGCATATTTATCTGCATTTGCTGCTGCACCATATTTCGCAATTGCTGAAGAAGCGAACCGCCTCCTTGCCCGCCTGGTTGCTGCATTTGCTGCATTGCTCCCTGCATTAGCGTTGCGGATTTATTTAATGAAGCCATCGCTTCTCCCTGCATATTGCTTGCATACTGCCCGCTCCGATTTTCTATTCCGGTCATCGCTTGCTGCATTTGTCCCATTGCTCTGCCGATTTGCTTTCCCATTTCAGGCGAAACAACAAATGATTTTTGCGAAAGTTCCGCAAGTTGATTTGCTACATTCGATAAATCGCCCTGAATATTTTGCTGCTGCTGCGCAATATCTCGAAACTGCTGAGAATTTGGATCAAGATTTTTTGATTGATTTTTTAATTGCTCCTGGTGCTGAGAAAGCTGGAGCAAATCCTGCATTGCTTTACGCAAACCGTTCATCGCTTCCTGCTGCTGATTGCTTAACAATTCTTCCTGTAACTGTGAAAATTCGTTGGACATTTGCTGCAATCCCTCCATCGTTTCGGATTGCGACTGCATCGCTTGCTGCATTTGCATATTGCGAAGCTGCTGCGAACTTTGTTTCATCGAAGATTGCATTTTTTTATCGTTCGCCGCCTGCTCTGCTTCGCTTAATTGTTTCATCGGCATCTCTTTCGGAAATTCTTCCATTTTATTTCGCAGGTCGCCGAGTTCTTTCTGCAAATCGTTCAATTCTTTATTTACATCATCTTGTTTTTTTGAAAGTTCGTTCGCTTTTTGATTCTCGTTCTGTTTTAAATTTTTTGTCTCTTTTTGAATCTCGATTTGCTCTTTTTGTAATTGCTCGCTGCGCTTCAACATTTCATCCACTTTTTGTTCAATCTGAATTCGCTTCAACAAATTCAACGTGCGCTCAATGCTGTTCCGAAATTGCTCTTCGGAAAACTGCGCCTGCTGCATTGCTTGCTGCAACTGCTCTTGATTCATCTGCTGCATTGCGTTTTTCATTCGCTTCATCGCTTCGCGGAATTCCGGCGTGTTCATTTCCTGCAAAGTTTTTTGCAGCTCCATATATTTTTCCAGCGTTTCGGAAGAGAGCGTGTTATTCTTATTTAGCTGCTCGGTCATTTCATTAACCGCTTTATTCACATCGTCAATCTTTTTTTGAATCTCCTGATATTTTTTTGCAATATCTTCCGCTTTCTTCTGCTTCTGCCAATCCATCTGTTGATTGCGTTTCATATCGCGCGAAAGCTCTTCCAAATCTTTTTTTAATTCTTCAACCTGTTTCAAAGAATTTTCCAGCGTTTTCAATTGCTCGTCGTGCGCTTTATCAGCATCGGAAAAAATTTCCTCTAGCGAAGGGAGGCGCACTAAATACGACGCGCTTTTTGTTTTTTTCGGACCGTTAACATTGTCGTTGTCTTCAACTTCAGCATAATATTCTACAACATCTTCCGGCACAAGACGAAGCGAATTTAAATCCCACTCATACTCTATTATAGAAGACTTTCTTTGCTCTATGTTTATTGGAATTTCTATACGCGTTTCATTTTCCTGCGCGCCGTATTTTGACTGCGCTAAACGATATACAAGCGAGAGTCTGCTTACTTCAAAATCATCGCCGATTTTAATTTGCAGAGGAAGCTTCATTTCTGTTGTAACATCAATATTTTTTCCGGGATATAAAATTTCTACCGTCGGATTAGCATCGGGGAGAATTTCAATTTTATATTCAATCGGATTTACATTAGTCAATCCGCTGTTATCTTCCAGTTCTATGTAATAGGAATTTGCGCCGGAAATTTGATACAAGGCGGAAATTTTACCGCCGCTCTTCTTAAATTTCACTTCGTAGCCGTCGTTAAAAACTACCGAAGCCGATGCAATTTCTTTATTGGGAATAATTTCCCACTCAATGCGCGATCCGGCAAGCGCAAGAATATCGCCGACATTTTCTTCTAACTGCTGTTTCGGAAGTTTAGAATACTCCAGCGGATAAATTGTTATGTTCATTGAACGGATAAATGGACGTTCTGTAACAGCAAGAGTATATTCTACTGACGTTATGTTTTCTGCGCTTACCTTGTAAAAAATAGTCTGTTGAAGCGCAGAAAATTTATACGAAAAATTTCCCGCTGAATCTTTTGTTAACCGAACAATTTCGTTCTTCTCAATTCCCTGCTCTCTATATAAAAGAGTAATCGATTGCGGAAGATATTCTAAACTTTTCTCATTTTGATTAGAAATAATTTTTACAACAACAATAACCGCTTCTCCTTTTACAATTTCTTTACTGCCTGGAAATATTTCAAACATAAACGGCACGGGCGGAACAAAAGATTTCTCATAATTCCACAAACGATTCGATGCTTCACTCAGCGGCGAATGTGGAATAATTGTTGAAAGAAGAAATGATGCAAAAACAATTCCTGTAATTTTAGAAAGCGATGCGACTTGTTGAAATGAAATTGTATCGTTAAAATTTATTTCAGAAGACTTTTTTTGAAATTCTTCAATGGCGGTTTCTATCAATTCTTCGGATGAATTTTTTTCTTTGTTTTCAAGCAAGCTTGCAAGGTCAAGCGTGTTTTCTAATGTATCTTTTATTGCTGCATATTTTTCGCCAATTATGCGAGCAACAGCATCATCTGAAACTTTGGGAAGAATTTTTAATGCACGCAGAAGCGGTTTTACAACAATAACGAGAAAAGATGCAGAAACGATAAAAAGAAAAGAAAAAAACATTCCGCTTCGCGTTGCTGAATCGAAGTAACCGATTGATTCAACAAGAACAAACAACATCCAACTGATAACGATAACAACAAAAGCAATCGCAGAAAAACGAAGCAATTCTTCTTTGTACATTGCGCGGCGCACATCATCAATGCGTTTGCGAATCTGTTGAATGTTATGTGCTGTTTCTGCTTTCATTTAAAGAACATTTTTATTGTGTTAACGCCCAGACTAAAATATTTGTGCCAAATTTAAGCGCTTCAATTCTTTTTTCTTCCGGATCTTTGTGAACATCCGAATCAGCCCAACCGTCGCTCGGATTCGATTCAACTGTATAATAGACGACCAATCTTCCGTTGTGAAAAATTCCCAAACCTTGCGGCTGATTTTTATCATGCTCGTGAGTTTTCGGAACGCCGGCTGAAAAATTAAAAACGCACGAATACAATCCATACGAAAGTGGAATTTCCGTTAATTCATATTCGGGGTAAACTTTTTTCATTTCTCTGCGGAACGATTTATCCATTCCGTAATCATCGTCCGCATAAAGAAAGCCGCCGTTATCCAAATATGTTCGCAGCCGCCGCGCTTCATAATCTGAAAAAACAATATTTCCGTGTCCGGTTATAAAAATAAACGAATATGAAAAAAAATTATCGCTGGAAATTTCTGTGAATTCATATTTTGCGTCCACATCAAGTCCGGCATGTTGTTTAGCGAACTTTAACAAATTCACTTCCGCAGATGGGTCGTTATACCAATCTCCCCCGCCAGAATATTTTAAACGGGCAATACGCACTTGCGATTCTATCCGCTTTACTTGAGAAAAAGCCAATTCCTGCGCAAAAACGAATAGAATACTTAGAAAAACAAAAAATTTTAATTTGTGAATCTGTGATTTCATATAGCAAGATAAAAAAATGCGATTGGAAAGACAAAGGAAAGAAAATAATATTTAAGACGCTTTTTAGAATTATGGTTTACAAATGGTTGACAAGAATAAAAATTGGATTTACGCAAATCTTGTCAACCATTTTTTCAAATAAGTGATGTCATGACTTAGAGTCATAGCATCACTTGCAACAATAGAAATACTTATGGAGCAAAGTTATTACCCTTCTCCCTTTTTGCATTAAATACAAAGATAGATATTCTTTAACGATTAATTCCGAAAATTTGAGACGGTATGCTATAGTGCGTTTGTGTAATTTTAAAGTTGCAGTATAAAATTGCACAAGCCGTTATTATTTCACTAAATAATTTGAAAAATGCTGTACGGAAATATCTTTAGTAAACTCCATATTTTCCCCTTGATATAGAAGAAACCCTTTTTCAGTATTCTGAATGAGCTGCTGTATAGATTTAACCATATCAGGGGAGAACTTCTTTGAGCTTTTTATTTCAACCAATTCCAATTTGTTACGGCGGTCAATAATTAAATCAACTTCAACACCATGACTTGTTCGATAGTAAAATAATTCAGAATGAGTGTTCCGATGAATTTCTTTTTTTGCAATTTCTGCAATAACATAATTTTCAAAAAGATTTCCATAGTTAGGATGATTTTCAAACATCTTCTGATTTTCAATTCCCAACAAATACGAAACTAATCCTGTGTCGTAAAAAAAGACTTTCGGACTTTTGATAATTCTTTTTCCCAAGTTTTTGTAGTATGGGGGAAGCAAAAATATGATATAGGATGCCTCAAGAACAGAAATCCATTTTTTAATTGTAGCAACCGTTACTCCAATATCCCGCGATAGATCGGACATATTTACTATTTGTCCTGCTCGCGCCGCAAGCAAACTGATGCAACGTTGAAAATCTCGCATATCGCCTATAGCGCGCAGCGTACGAATGTCGCGCGATAAATATGTATCCAAATACGATGCATACCAATTTCGGCTTCTTCTAAAATTTTTCATCACTAATTCGGGATAGGTGCCCAGGGTAATTGACTTTTTCCTTTTCTGCTCAGGTACTTCCGAATATTCAAACGGTAGAACTGTAAAAAGACCTATTCTTCCCGCAAGACTTTCTGACACTCCCTTGAGAAATGCAAATTGACTTGAGCCGGTAAGAATAAATTTTCCGTACCGTTGACGGTCTTTATCTACTGCAAGTTTTATGTATCTGAATATTTCCGGAACTATTTGAACTTCATCAAATATTACTTTATCAGAATATTCCTGCATAAAACCTGCCGGATCGGTATGAAAACGTTCTACGACAAAATAATCATCAAATGTTATATACCGATATTTATTTTTGAGGATCGCTCTCAACATTGTAGATTTACCTGATTGTCTCGGACCTGTTATGCCAACAACCGGAAAATCTTTGAGATACGTTGTAACAAGTGTTTCTGCTGTTCGGTGGATGTATTTCATAGTTGTGTAATTTTATATTTACGGTATAAAATTACACAAAGGAAAAATAAGAGGCAAGAAATACTTTGTTTGGCGAGCGAATAAAAAAAACAAGAACAAACTTCATATCTTGTGTTTCGTTATTAATTTTGTTACGAATGTTGCACATCATTTTCAAGACATCATTTTTTTTATTATTCGTCTCCATAATTCACCAAATCTTTCGGGCTTCTTATTACAAGATTCTTTGTTTGCAATATTGCATACTACTCAACAAGTTTAAACACAAAAAAACCCAAGCAGTGTTGCTTGGGTTTCACATAAAATTACATATACCAATCCGATTGCCTAAAGCAATCGGATTGGTGTGTTGATTACTTACAATAGTGCCAAATGGCACTATTTTAGTAAGAGCATTTTTTTTGTTTCTACATATTTGCCAACTTGAATGCGGTAAAAATAAATACCACTTGTCATATTCATTGCATTCCATTCCATCGAATAACTACCCGGCTGCAGAGTCGAATTTATTATTTGAGCTACTTCCTGACCAACTGCATTGAATATTGTTAAGGTTACTAATGATGTCGTGGGAACGTCAAAAGAAATTAACGTTGATGGGTTAAATGGATTTGGATAGTTTTGTGATAATTGAAATTGAGTAACAATTTTTTCACTGTTTTTAAGTACCGAAAGCGGAATAGTTGGTACGCTAAAATAACCTGTATTATCGTTTTCATTAAGTTCTTCAACTTGATTCAGGTCGTCAAAATATACACCAAAATAATATGTTCCATTGGTCCATCCAATAACGCTGTTTAAGTTAATTGTAAACGGACCAATATTTTTATATGTTTGTGACGCTAAACCATTTGTTATTGTAATATATCCAATAAATTTATCCGATGTGGTTATTGTTGCATCCGTTGACAAGTAAGACCCTGCATCAAATGTTCCCGCTGATGCCGCCCCATTATTCTGCACCGATACACTAGCCGAAATTACCCTCGTTGTACTGTTGTAACTTAGAGAATTTACTGCTCCGCTGCCGGTATATGGCAACAGGTTTGCAAAAATACTAGGTGTGGGTGGAGTTATTGTTGGCGTGCTGAAATATCCTGTGTTGTCTGTTTCATTCGATTCTGCTATTACATTCGTATCATCCCAATACACTCCAAAATAATATGTCCCCGCCGGAATGCCAGATACATTATCCAAATCTACGCTGAAGGGAACATTCTTATATGTGCTTACTGCTAGTCCACCGCTGACTGTTACATAGCCAATAAAATAATCCGATGTTGTTATTGTTATATCGCTGGATAAATAAAACCCTGCATCAAATGTTCCCGCTGCTGCTGTTCCATTGTTCTGCACTGCTACACTGGCGGTTATTACATGAGTTGATGTGCTGTAGCTTAATGTATTTGTTGCTCCACTGCCTGTGTAAATTGTTAAGTTCGGCTTTGCTACTGTAATCCAATCAATAGGAATTGTCGGCGTGCTGAAATATCCTGTATTATCCGTTTCATTCGATTCCGCTATCACATTCGTATCATCCCAATACACTCCAAAATAATATGTTCCGTTTACTAAACCGGATACATTATCCAAATCTACACTGAATGGAACATTCTTATATGTGCTTGTTGCTAATCCGCCGCTGACCGTTACATATCCAATAAATTTATCCGATGCCGTTATTGTTATATCGCTGGATAAATAAAACCCTGCATCAAATGTTCCCGCTGCCGCTGTTCCATTGTTCTGCACTGCTACACTGGCGGTTATTACATGAGTTGATGTGC
>CAYXEE010000075.1:0-6545 GCA_964463935.1 uncultured Chitinophagaceae bacterium
ACGAAGTGCTTGAGTCGCAAATTCCCGTTGTTGTAGATTTTTGGGCAGTTTGGTGCGGTCCGTGCAAAATGATTGCGCCGATTATTGAAGAACTTGCCGCAGAATACAACGGCAAAATGAAATTTGGCAAGTTAGATGTTGATTCGAATCCGCAGGTTTCAATGCAATTTGGAATTCGCAGCATTCCTACGCTGCTTGTATTTAAAGGCGGAAAAGTTGTTGACCAAATTGTCGGCGCAATGCCCAAAAGAAATTTGATGGATAAAATTTCGCCGTATATGAACTAGCAGCAATATGGTCATTCTTTATGGTCCGAAAATAATTACTATTGAATAAAAAATCCCGCTTTTTAAGCGGGATTTTTTATTTTGTTCCATTGAAAAACCCCGCTTTTTTCTGTATCTTCTATTTAGATAATCAGAACACCAATTGAAAATCCCGGATTCTGGGATTTTTTTATTATTTACGGAGAACATTTTTAGACAATGCAGTATAATAAACGAACTCATACATGCGGCGAACTTCGTTCATCGCATATCGGACAAACTGTAACTCTTACCGGCTGGGTTGATACCCGGCGCGATCTTGGCGGCGTAATTTTTATCGACCTTCGCGACCGCTATGGAAAAACTCAAGTTGTATTTGGTCCGCAATATAATGAAACTGCCCACCAACTGGCAAAAGATTTGCGAAGCGAATTTGTAATTTCTATTACCGGAAAAGTTGAAAATCGTCCGGAAGGGACAGAAAATCCAAAAATTTCCACCGGCGAAATTGATATTGTCGGCGCGGAACTAACAATTCTTAATAAAGCAGAAACAACGCCGTTTGCCATTGAAGATGGAATTATTACCAACGAAGATTTGCGTCTAAAATATCGGTACCTTGATTTACGCCGTCCGGAAATGCAAGAACGGTTAATCTTCCGTCACAAAATGTATATCATCACGCGAAAATATTTTGATGAAAATAATTTTGTGGAAGTTGAAACTCCTGTGTTAATGAAAAGTACGCCGGAAGGCGCTCGCGATTTTCTTGTTCCCAGCAGAATTAATCCCGGAAAATTTTACGCGCTGCCGCAATCTCCGCAGCAGTACAAACAAATTCTGATGGTTGCGGGAATGGACAGATATTTTCAGGTTGTGAAATGCTTCCGCGATGAAGATTTGCGCGCAGATCGTCAACCAGAGTTCACGCAAATTGACGTTGAAATGTCGTTTGTAGATGAAATTGATGTTCAGAATGTTGTTGAAGGATTGACGAAAAGATTTTTCAAAGAATTAAAAGGAATTGATGTCCCGACTCCGTTTCCGCGTCTTTCCTATAAAGATGCTATGGAAGGATACGGCAGCGATAAGCCGGATCTGCGTTTCGATTTGAAATTTGCAGATTTTTCTGAAATTGTTAAAGATGCCGGCTTCAAAGTTTTTTCTGATAATGTGAAAAAAGGAGGAGTTGTTGCGGGCTTTGCAGTTCCCGGCGGCGCGAGTTTTACACGCAATCAAATGGATAATCTTGTTGATTTCACAAAATCGCTCGGCGTTGGCGGTCTTGCGTACATTAAATTGACTGAAAAAGGAATTGAAACAGCAATTGAAAAATATCTTGGTAAAGATGTTTGCCAAAAAATTTGCGATGCAGTCGGAGCAAAAACCGGAGATAATGTTTTCATTGTTTCAGATACGCGGCAAAAAACATACAACACGCTCGGCACTCTTCGTCTTGAAATGGCAAAACGGTTGAATCTTATTGACGAAAACAAATGGAATCTTTTGTGGGTAACAGATTTTCCAATGTTTGAATATTCCGAAGAAGAAAAACGTTTTGCAGCAATGCATCATCCTTTCACTTCGCCGAAACCGGAGGATGTGCATTTCCTCGATACCGATCCTTCAAAGGCGCGCGCGCGCGCGTATGATTTAGTGTTAAATGGAAATGAAATCGCCGGCGGAAGCATTCGTATTCACAGCTCGGAATTACAGGCAAAGGTGTTCGGACTGCTCGGAATTGGACCGGAAGAAGCGAAACTGAAATTCGGCTTTATGCTCGATGCGTTTAAGTACGGAGCGCCGCCGCACGGCGGAATTGCATTCGGATTTGACCGCATTGCAATGCTTCTTACAAACTCAAAATCTATCCGCGATGTTATTGCATTTCCGAAAACAAGCAGCGGATATTCGCTTATGGATGAAACTCCTTCCGAAGTTGATAAAAAACAGCTCGACGAACTTCATATTCGGCTAAAATAATTTTTTCTGAAAGGAACGGCGGCGATGTCGTTCCTTTTCTTATTTAAAGGAAATTTGCAATGTTTGAAAATTCAAAGAATGAGCTTGTTCAGTTACGCGACCGATTAAAAAATCTCCGGGGGTATCTTTGACTATGACAAAAAAGATTTTGAAGTAAAAGAATTAGAAAAGAAAACTACCGATCCTAATTTTTGGAATGATAATATTGCGGCGCAAAAAGTTATGCAGGAAATAAATTCCCGCAACGTATGGCTTGACGCGTGGAATTCCATTGATAGATTGCTTCACGATTTTCAAACGCTTATCGAGCTTGCGGACGAATCTGCCGATGAATCGCTTCAGTCTGACCTTAATTCAGAATCCGCTAAAATAACAAAAGCATTAGCGGATTTAGAATTTCGCAATATGCTTAGCGGCGTTGATGACCGCCGCAATGCTCTGCTTACTGTTCATTCGGGCGCAGGCGGAACCGAATCGCAGGATTGGGCGGAAATGCTGTTACGAATGTATATGCGCTGGTGCGAACAAAAAGGATACAAAGTGTTTCACGCAGAACATCAAGACGGCGAGGGCGCGGGAATTAAAAGTGCAACAATTGAAATTATCGGCGAGTACGCATTCGGATATTTAAAAGCGGAAATCGGCGTTCACCGTTTGGTAAGAATTTCTCCGTTTGATGCGAACAAACGACGACATACATCGTTCGCTTCAGTTTTTGTCTATCCTGAAATTGAAGACGATATTGAAATTGACATTATTCCTGCCGATGTTGAAATGGAAACATACCGTTCCGGCGGCAAAGGCGGACAGAACGTAAACAAAGTAGAAACGGCAGTTCGTCTTCGGCATATTCCATCCGGAATTGTTGTTGCATGTCAGGAAGAACGTTCGCAGTTTCAAAATCGCGAGCGAGCTATGAAAATGTTAAAGTCGCGGTTATATCAATTGAAACGCGAAGAAGAAGAAGCGCGGCTTGCGGCAATTGAAGGGACAAAAAAGAAAATTGAATGGGGAAGCCAGATTCGGTCGTACGTTTTTCATCCGTACAATATGGTAAAGGATCACCGCACCGATATAGAAACAAGCAGCGTTCAAGCGGTAATGGACGGGGAACTTGATGATTTCATTAAAGGATACTTAATGATTTCCAGCACGACAAAAGTTGCATAACAAATCTATGCCGTACAGTTTTTTTATTGCGCGCCGTTTTCTTCAAACTCAAAAATCTCAAAGCCAGAGATTTATTTCGTTTATTACTTTTTTTTCAATTGCGGGCGTTGCGCTTGGCGTTATGGCGCTTATCATCACGCTGACAATTCTTGCCGGGTTCGAAAAAGAATTAAAAGAAAAAATATTTAGCTTTACCGCACACGTTCAAGTTACAGCATTTCAAAGCCGACCGATTACTGAATACAGCGCTCTTACAACAAAAATTGCAGCGGCAGATTCTTCCGTTCTTTCTGTTTCTCCATTTATTGCAAAAGAAGGAATGGTAAGTTTTGGAGAATATGCAGACGGCGTTTTTGTTAAAGGAATTTCGCCGGAAGGAATTCACGAAGTTCAAAAGTACATTGTCGGCGGAAAAATTGATTTCAAAAAAATTGACGGCGGATTGTATTCCTGCGTCATCGGCAAAAAACTTTTGGATAATATTCGCGCTTCGTTGAACGATACAATAATCGGTTTCGGTCTTCCAAGAGAATTTTCGTCTGCAATTCAACCGCGCATTGTCGGGTTTGTTGTAACGGGAATTTACGAATCTGGAATGGCAGAATATGACGATGTTTTTTTATACGCAAGTATTGAAGCAGCGCAGGAGATATTTGAACTGCAAAACAGCGTCAGCGGCTTTGATATTATGCTTTCTCAGCCGCAGAAAGCAGATGATGTTGCGAAAGAATTATCGTCGGCGCTTGGATTCCCATATTTTGCCCGTTCAATTTTTCAGCAATACAAAAATCTTTTTACATGGATTCAACTGCAAAAAGAGCCGATTCCGATTGTGTTAGGATTGATAACGCTGGTTGCTGCAATAAATATTATCGGTACGCTGTTAATGCTTGTGTTGGAAAAGAAAAAACAAATCGGAATTTTACGCTCGCTCGGAGCAACACAAAAAGAAATTAAACAGATTTTTATTGTTCAAGGATTTTTAGTATCGCTTGTTGGAACATTGTTCGGAAATATTGCCGGATTTTCAGTCTGCTGGATTCAATTGAAATTCCAAATTTTTACGCTTCCGAGTTCAATTTATTTTATGAAAAGCGTGCCAATTTTATTTCAAGCGGAAAATTTTCTCATTGTTTCAACAGTAAGTATTCTATTATGCGTTGCCGCCTCCTTTATTCCGGCGCGTTTAGCATCTCAACTTGATCCAATAAAAGCAATTCGACAATAATGAATTACACGTGGTTCATAGCAAAACGATATTTACTTTCTAAACGCGAAACAACGTTCATTACGGTAATTTCTACTATTTCTATTGTTGGAATTACTATCGGTGTTGCAGCGCTGCTTGTTGTGCTTTCAGTCTTTAACGGATTTAATTCGTTAGTAACAAATATTTTAGTCGGTTTCGATCCTCACGTTCGTATTCTGCTAAAAGAGTCTTTTCCAAAAGAAAAAATTCAATTACTTGAACAATCAATTGCTAAGTACGGCGTTGCAGGAAAATCTGCGTATGTCAGCGGGAAAGTAATGATACTTTCCAAGAAAACAACAAAAGTAATTTATCTGCGCGGACTTGAACCGGAAAATCTCTCCGCAGTTTCTGGTATAAAGGAAAAACTTGTTTTTGGAAATGGGGAGTTAAATTCAAATTCAGAAAATAATCTCATCATCGGATATGCGCTTGCCGATAGATTAGGAATTGATGCCGGCGATTCAGTTTTTGTTATTAGCTCGGCGACGGCAAAAAATTATTTGACGTTAATGCAAACGCCGGAATTAAAAAAATTTTTCATAACGGGTATTTATGAATCGAACAATAAAGATTATGACGGACTGTACGGATTCACTTCCATAAGTTCCGGGCAGAAAATTTATCAAAACCCTTCTATCCAAGGATTTGATATTCGCCTTTATTCCATCAACGAAGTTGAAAAATTTAAGAATCTTCTAGAAAAACAATTTGGTAATTCTATTGTCGTTAACACGTGGTTCGATTTACACAAAGATTTATATTCTGTTATGCAGGTTGAACGCTGGTCGGCGTTTATTATTCTTACGTTAATAATTATTGTTGCTACGTTTAACTTGCTCGGTTCATTAACGATGACGGTAATTGAAAAAACGCGCGATATTGGAATACTAAAAGCGATGGGAGCAAAAGAAAAAGATATTCAAAATATATTTCGTCTTGAAGGAATTATTATTGGAATTATCGGCGCGGCGCTGGGCAGTATTCTTGCATTTGTTGTCTGCTGGCTTCAGGTAGAATATCATCTTTTCCCGTTAGATGAAAGCGTGTACATTATTCCTGCGCTTCCGGTTGAAATGCGAATTTCAGATTTTGTTATTGTGTCTGTTTCAACATTTTTCCTCTGCTTTATTGCAACCATGTATCCTTCAAAACGCGCGGCAGCATTATTGCCTTCAGATGCTGTTCGATGGGAGTAGAATATGATAGTATCCGCAAAAAATATTACTAAATATTATCCAACAGGAAAAAATAAGCAACTGGAAATTCTAAAAGGAATTTCTATTGAAATTCATGAAGCAGAAATAATCGCTATCGTTGGTCCTTCCGGCGCAGGGAAAAGTACGCTGCTTCATATTCTTGGATTGTTAGATAAACCCAGCGCGGGTGAACTTTGGTATGACGGAAAAAATATTTCGAATGAGAGCGATGAGTTGCTCTCGTCAATTCGAAATAAAAATATCGGGTTCATTTTTCAATTTCATCATTTGCTGCCTGAATTTACCGCAGTAGAGAATGTTATGATTCCTGCGCACATTGCAGGAATTAAAAATTTTCGGCAATCTCAGCAGCGCGCAATAGAATTATTAAACGAATCCGGTTTATCCGAACGCTTGCATCACAAGCCGGCAGAACTTTCCGGGGGCGAACAGCAGCGAGTTGCCGTTGCAAGAGCGTTGATGAATAATCCCAAAATTGTTTTTGCCGATGAACCAAGCGGAAATTTGGATACCGAAAATGCAGCAGCGTTGCATAATTTACTCTTCCATTTGCGCGATAAATTTCACCAATCATTCGTTATTGTTACCCACAATCCTGAATTCGCCGCCATGGCCGACCGCAGCGTTCCCAATCTGAGCAGTATCATGGCGCTGGCG
>CAYXEE010000075.1:6555-9358 GCA_964463935.1 uncultured Chitinophagaceae bacterium
TACTCTGCTAGACGGCTTTATTCATTAACTGAAGTTTCGCAAAAAATAATTATTTGCAATAATATTGTTCCGACACGGAGTGTTCCTTCGGAAAAGGATGGAAACTACGTCAAAACTCTGACTGTGTCGCATCGAGCGAAGCCCGCTTGCCCGCCTAAGGCAGGTGAAGCGAAATGTCCATTATTAGAATGGATTCTCCCAAAGATTGGATTTTTTGTATTTTCATCACTTGACAAAAAACCATTTTTCACTTATATTAGCACTCATAAACGGAGAGTGCTAAAACGTAAACTTTCCATAACTATAAGTAAAACAATAAGTTACAAAGGAGGAACTATGAAAATAAATCCTTTAGCAGATCGAATCGTTGTCCGACCCGCAGAAGCAGAAGAAAAAACCAAAGGGGGACTTTTCTTACCTGATACTGCAAAAGAAAAACCGGTTTGGGGTGAAGTTGTTGCGGCAGGTCCGGGAAAAGTTGCAGACGACGGCAAACGAATTGCAATGGAAGTAAAAGTCGGCGATAAAGTTCTGTATGGAAAATATTCTGGTACAGAAATTACTATTGACGGCGAAGAAGTACTAATTATGCGCGAAAGCGATCTTTTCGCGATTATGCCGAAATAATTTGAAAATAATTTTTAATTAAGGAGAAAAATATTATGGCAGCAAAAGAGATTACATTCGAGTTTGATGCTCGTGCAGCGCTAAAGCGCGGTGTTGATCAGCTTGCAAACGCTGTAAAAGTAACGCTTGGTCCCAAAGGGCGCAATGTTGTTATTGACAAAAAATTTGGCGCGCCGACTGTTACAAAAGACGGCGTAACAGTTGCAAAAGAAATTGAATTATCCGCACCCATTGAAAATATGGGCGCGCAAATGGTTCGTGAAGTCGCTTCCAAAACATCAGATGTTGCCGGCGATGGAACGACAACCGCAACAGTTCTTGCTCAAGCAATAGTTCGTGAAGGTTTCAAGAACGTAACCGCAGGCGCAAATCCAATGGATTTAAAACGCGGAATTGATCTTGCAGTAACAAAAGTAGTCGAAGAGTTGAAAAAGATCAGCCGTCCGGTTCAAGGCAAAAAAGAAATTGCACAAGTCGGAACTATTTCTGCAAACAACGATGAAAAAATCGGCGACCTTATTGCCGATGCAATGGAAAAAGTCGGTAAAGACGGAGTTATCACAGTTGAAGAAGCAAAAGGTACCGAAACAACAGTTGATGTTGTTGAAGGTATGCAATTCGATCGCGGTTATCTTTCTCCATATTTTGTTACCAATGCAGATACAATGGAAGCAGAATTGGAAAATCCGTACATCTTAATTCACGATAAGAAAATAGGTTCGATGAAAGATTTGCTTCCGATTCTTGAAAAGGCAGCTCAATCTGGTCGTTCAATTGTAATTATTGCTGAAGAAGTTGAAGGCGAAGCGCTTGCAACATTGGTTGTAAATAAAATTCGCGGAACATTGCGCGTTGTAGCTGTAAAAGCTCCCGGATTCGGCGATCGCCGTAAAGCAATGTTGGATGATATTGCTGTGCTTACGAACGGTCAAGTGATTTCCGAAGAACAAGGATACAAACTTGAAAATGCAACAGTTGGATATCTCGGCACAGCAAAGAAAGTTGTTGTTGATAAAGATAACACAACAATTGTTGAAGGCGCAGGCAAGAAAGAAGATATCAAAAAACGCATTAACGAAATTAAAGCGCAAATTGAAAAAACAACTTCTGATTATGATAAAGAAAAATTGCAGGAACGTCTTGCAAAACTTTCCGGCGGCGTTGCAGTATTGAAAATCGGCGCTTCAACCGAAGTTGAAATGAAAGAAAAGAAAGCCCGCGTAGAAGATGCGCTTCATGCAACTCGCGCCGCAGTTGAAGAAGGAATTGTTCCAGGCGGCGGTGTTGCACTGCTCCGCGCAATTCCTGCTTTGAAAGAATTAAAAACAGCTAATAAAGACCTGCAAGTTGGCGTTGATATTATCTGCCGTTCATTAGAAGAACCGCTTCGTCAAATTGTTGCAAATGCCGGACTTGAAGGATCGGTAATTGTTGACAAAGTAATGAATGGGAAAGGTGATTTCGGTTTCAACGCATATTCTGAAAAATATGAAAACCTTGTTGAATCTGGCGTAATCGATCCGACAAAAGTTGCGCGCGTTGCAATTGAAAATGCAGCAAGCGTTGCATCACTTCTCTTAACAACAGAAGCCACTGTTGTTGAAAAGCCGGAAGAAAAGAAAGCAATGCCTCCAATGCCTCCGGGCGGCGGAATGGGCGATATGTATTAAAATTTATTCTTACACCTCACAGGTTTTCCGCCAAAAGATGAAACGCAACGGACAGATAAAAACCTGTGAGGTCTGCAATAAATACATTAAACTTGCCAAGTTTGGATAAATAAAGACTTCACAAGTTTAGATTTTAAACCCTCAGTCAATTAACTTGGCTGAGGGTTTTTTATTTGTTTTTTTAAGAATTGAAGTTTATATTTTAAAGTGTAAACAAAGAAAAGAGAAATTTTTATGGAATCTACTGCAAAAAAATTGCGGTTTCATACGAAGGAGCTGTTAGAAACCGTTGCCAGAGGGCAGGAAGTTGTAATAACACTTCGTGGAAAACCTTACGCAAAACTTGTTCCTTATAAGACAAGCAGAAAAAAAGAAAAGATTGCCGATGAACTTTTTGGTATCTGGCAAAAAGATGAAAATACTATGAATGTAGAAGAATATGTTCGATCAATCCGAAAGAGTAGATTTGAATGATTCTGATTGATACAGATATTCTTATTTGGTAT
>CAYXEE010000076.1:0-8026 GCA_964463935.1 uncultured Chitinophagaceae bacterium
TACTATCGTAACGTGGGGATTTATGGTTCAACGTTCCATTGAAGCGGCTCGGAAGATGGAAGAAAAAGGAATTCGCTGCGAAGTAATTGATCTGAGAACGTTATATCCGTTGGATAAAGAAACAGTATTTAATTCCGTTCGAAAAACCGGGAAAGTGTTAGTTGTTCACGAAGATAATAGAACCGGCGGATTCGGCGCTGAAATAGGAATGCAAATTGCAGAAGAATGTTTTGAATATCTCGATGCGCCGCTTGCGCGTGTTGCTGCGCTCGATGCGCCGATTGCATTTGCGCCGGCGTTAGAATCGGCTATACTTCCGCAAGAGCATCACATTACAAGCGCGCTGGAAAAGTTGGCGGCGTATTAGAATGAGGAAAATTCAGAAAGTTGTTAAAAAGTATAAACTTGGCGAAGAGCCAAATGATGTTTTATTTTGGCAAAAAAAAAGCGTTCGTGAGCGAGCAATTGCAATTGAATTTTTAAGACAAATGCAGTATGAAAAGACAGACGACGGAAATAGAGTTCAACGAAAACTTCAGAGAGTTTATAGAGTTATTGAACTCAAAAAAAGTTAGATATCTTCTTGTAGGGGGATTTGCAGTAGGGTTACACGGATATCCTCGCTATACCGGCGATTTGGATATTTGGATAGAACCTGAATTGCAAAACGGAGAAAAGATGGTTGAAGTTCTCAATGATTTTGGATTTGGTTCATTAAAGTGTAAAGCAGAGGATTTTATTAAAATAGATTTTGTTCATCAATTCGGGAACGTGCCAATCCGTATTGATGTGCTAACCGGTGTTAGCGGATTGGATTTTAATGAATCTTACAAACAAAAAAAGAGAATGAAACTCGGCGGGGTTTGGATAAATGTTGTCCATCTAAATGATCTTAAAAAAAACAAATTACAATCAGGAAGACCGGAAGATATTAGTGATGTCATTAAATTAGAAAAAATTGAACATAATGCCAAAAAGCATAAAAAATAAAGAATTTGAAATTACTGCCGAACAATATCTTCAACTTTATTATTATATGAAGTTGACAAGAGAATTTGAAGAATCCATTCTCAAACTCTATCGCCAAGGAAAAATTATTGGCGGTGCGTACACTGGAAACGGCAACGAAGCAACAGCGGTTGGGAGTGCGTTTGCGTTAGAAAAAAATGATTACCTCTTTCCAATGCACCGCGATATGGGAGCGCACCTTGTAAAAGGACAATCATTGCGTAATTTAATGCTGCAACATCTTGGGAGAGGAAATTCGCTTTCCAAAGGAAGAGATGGAACGGGACATTATGCTGATACTTCATTGAAAATTTATGGAAACATCAGTCATCTTGGCGCAATGGCGCCGATGGCGTGCGGCGTTGCGCTTGCAAGCAAACTGAGAAAAGAAAAATCTGTTGTACTTACATATATCGGCGACGGCGGAAGTAATGTCGGCGATATTCACGAATCGCTCGCTATGGCTTCGGTGATGAAACTTCCGGTAGTTTTAATTATTGAAAATAATCAATTTGCATATTCTACTCCGGTTGCAAAACAAAAAATGATGGAAAAATATTCCGATAGAGCTTTGGGTTATG
The DNA here is from genome assembly GCA_964463935.1 of uncultured Chitinophagaceae bacterium. Taxonomy (GTDB): domain Bacteria; phylum Bacteroidota; class Ignavibacteria; order UBA10030; family UBA8401; genus JACFMZ01. Next base: position 1,590 of record CAYXEE010000076.1, read on the forward strand.
GCATTCCCGGATATACAATTGATGGAACTGATATTGACGTTTATCAAACATGTAAAGCTGCGATAGAGCGCGCTCGAGATGGAGAAGGTCCAACTTTGATTGAATCTGTAACAATGCGAATGCACGGACATTCGGCTCACGATGGAGCAGATTATGTTCCGAAAGAATTACTTTCAGAATGGAAGAAAAAAGATCCTTTGGAACGAATTGAGAAATTATTGATGGACAAAAAAATTCTTTCTTTAACAATTAAAAAAAATTACGAAGAAAAAGTTCAGGCAGAATTGGAAGATGCAATTCAATTTGCAATTGAAAGTCCATATCCGAATGGCGAAGAAGCAATAGCTGGAGTATTTGCAAAGCAAAGATGAAAGATGAATAATGAAGGATGAAATTTAGGTTTCAAAATATTCAAATTAAATTCTGAAGTTACGCAAAATAAAAAAATGTGCCGCTGTTTGGTATTCCGCACGTGCGGCATTCAAAAAGCGGAACTTCGACTCGGCACAAAAAATTACGGTCATCCTGAGCAAATCCTTTGTTTTTTGAAGGATGCGCCTCCCGAAGGGATACCTTTGGTAGAAGGATGACCTTACAAACTTAAGCGTGCCTCGCCTGCCTTTGCCGAAACGAAGCATCGGCTTCGTGCAGGCAGGCTCAGCATGACCATCTGCGTAACTTCAGTTAAATTGATATAAAATCTTGGCAATTATTACATACATAGAAGCAATTTCAAAAGGACTCTGGGAAGAGATGGAGCGGGATTCATCCGTATTTCTTCTGGGAGAAGATATTGGAAATTTTGGCGGTGCGTTTAAAGTTACAAAAGGATTTCTTCAGCACTTTGGCGAAGAGAGGGTAATTGATACTGTTCTTGCTGAAACTGCAATTCTCGGCGCAGCAACGGGCGCGGCGGTTGTGGGTATGCGACCAGTTGCAGAAATTCAATTTGCAGATTTTGTAACTACCGGTTTCAGTCAATTGGTAAATAACACGGCATCAATTCATTATCGCTGGCATATTCCTTGTCCGATGGTTGTGAGATTGCCGAGCGGCGCGGGAATTCACGGCGGACCGTTTCACTCGCGGAATCCTGAAGCGTGGTTTTTTCATCAACCAGGATTTAAAATAGTTGCTCCGTCAACGCCGTATGACGCAAAAGGTTTGATAAAAGCAGCAGTTCGAGATAATAATCCTGTTTTGTATTTTGAACATAAAAGATTATATCGCCACATAAAAGGAGAAGTACCTGAAACAGATTATGTAATTGAGATCGGCAAAGGAGATGTAAAGCGTGAGGGAAATGATATTTCCGTTATCACGTACGGTTCAATGGTTCACATGGCGTTAGAAGCGGCAGAAATTTTGAACAAAGAAACAGGAATAAATGTTGAAGTTGTTGATTTGAGAAGTTTAATGCCGCTTGATACTGAAATGATTTTTTCTTCTGTACGAAAAACCGGAAAAGTTCTAATCGCGCACGAAGATAATTTAACAGGAGGCATTGGCGGAGAAATATCTGCGCTGATTAACGAACATTGTTTTGAATTTCTTGATGCGCCGATTAAACGCATCGGCGCAATTGATACGCCAACGCCGTACAGTCCGCCGTTGGAAGAATATTTTTTACCGAACACAAAAAAAGTTGTAGAAGCATTACATAAATTGTGGAGTTACTAAAATGTCAATTCAACCGAAAAAACTTTATACAGAAAAAGAATATCTTGAATTGGAACGAGCTGCGGAATTTAAGAGCGAGTTATATAAAGGAGAGATATTTGCAATGTCGGGCGCAACCGAACAACATGTTTTAATTTCAACAAACATCGCTTCGGCATTGAATCAACAATTTAAAGGTCGTCCTTGCAAAGTTTACAATGTTGATTTAAGAGTCAACGTTCAAAAAAATACTTTGTACACTTATCCAGACGTAGTTGTTGTTTGCGGCGAAGCAAAATTTTTGGATTCCCATAAAGATACTTTATTAAATCCCAAAGTAATTATTGAAGTGCTTTCTAAATCAACTGAGCAATACGATAGAGTGAAAAAATTTGAATTGTATCGCGGATTAGATTCACTGGAAGAATACATTTTAGTTTCGCAAAACGAATTTCGCATTGAGCAGTTTGTGAAGCATAATGCATTGGAGTGGATGTTCAGCGAAGTTACAAATAGCGAAGATGTTGTTCGATTGCATTCAATAGATGCTGTCTTGCAAGTTTCTGATGTTTATGAAAAAGTTGTTTTTGAATAATTAACTTACTTAAAGAGAGTAATAAAAGATATGGCTCTTGTAGATGTAATCATGCCCCAAATGGGCGAAAGCATTGCCGAAGGAACAATTGCAAAATGGCACAAAAAAGTCGGCGATAAAATTGCGAAAGATGAAACGCTTCTTGAAATAAGCACGGATAAAGTTGATTCCGAAATTCCATCGCCGGCGGCGGGAATTATTGCAGAATTATTATTTCAAGAAACGACAACAGTTTCGGTTCATACAATTATTGCTAGAATTGAAACTGATGCCAATGCTGCAATCGCGCCATCTTCTACTGCAAATGTTACTGCAGCTGAAAAGTATGCAGAAAAAGCGCACAAAGAAGAAATTGCTTCGGCTACATCATTTGTACCGGCTCCGATTGCCGAAGAATCAGCAAGCGGAAAATTTTATTCTCCGCTTGTGTTAAACATCGCCCGCACCGAAGGAATTTCGATGAGCGAACTAGAGACAATTTCAGGAACTGGCGCGAATGGACGAGTTTCAAAAAATGATATTCTTGCATATATTCAAAAGAAAAAAACCGAAATACCTGCTTCAATTCCAATGCCGACATTTTCTATTCCTGTTCCTAAATCTGCTGCGCCAATTTCAACTCCATCAGGTAAAGTTGAAATAATAAAAATGGATACCATGCGCAAAGCAATTGCAGAACACATGATTCGCAGCAAACATACTTCGGCGCATGTCGGCTCTCTTTCGGAAGCGGATTTGACTTCGATTGTAAAATTTAGAGAAAAAAATAAATCTTCATTTGAAAAGCGCGAAGGATTTAATCTTACATACACGCCGTTTTTTTTGGAAGCCGTTGTAAAAGCGTTGAAAGATTTTCCATTGTTGAATTCTTCTGTTGAAGGCGATTCAATAATTATTCGCAAAGAAATAAATCTTGGTGTTGCAGTCGCTTTGGAAAATGGTTTGATTGTTCCAGTAATAAAAAATGCTGAGCAAAAAAATATAGCAGGACTTGCTCGCTCCTTAAATGATCTTGCTACACGAGCGCGCAATAAAAAACTTCTTCCCGATGAAGTTACCGGCGGAACATTCACAGTAACTAATCCCGGCGGATTTGGAAATTTGTACGGCTTTCCAATTATCAATCAGCCGCAAGTTGCGATACTTGGTGTAGGAGCTATTAAAAAACGTCCAATGATAATTGATGACGCAATTGCAATTCGTTCGATGGTTTATATCTCAATGTCGTACGATCATCGTATAATTGACGGCGCACTTGGCGGAATGTTCATGCAGAAAGTTGTTTACTATTTAGAAAATTTTGACACGACGCAATCAGTATAAATTATGAAGGATGAATTATGAATTATGAAAAATATAATTCATGATTTGTATGCTAATGGAAATTCTCATTCAAGAAATACCTGTTGTTGAAACAAAGGATTCAGAGTTGCCTTCTGTAATTCGTAAGCCCGAATGGTTAAAAGCAAAAGTTCCGGGCGGGGAAAATTATTCTCGCCTGCGCAATTTAATTGACGAGCGAAAACTGCATACAGTTTGTGAAGAAGCGCGATGTCCGAATATGGGTGAATGTTGGAATTCCGGAACAGCAACATTTATGATTCTCGGCGATACATGCACGCGCAGTTGCGGTTTCTGTAATGTTAAAACAGGAAAGATGCATATTGTTGATGAAGATGAGCCGCGCAGAGTTGCAGAAGCGGTTGCGTTGTTGAAATTGCATCATGCAGTAATTACATCCGTAAATCGCGATGAATTATTTGACGGCGGCGCTCATATTTTTGCAAATACTATTTTTGAAATTCGTAAACATTTACCGAAATGCAAAGTCGAAGTTTTAATTCCGGATTTTATGGGAAGCGAGGAAGCGTTGAACCTTGTATTAGATGCTCAGCCGGATATTTTGAATCATAATATTGAAACAGTTCCAAGATTATATCGCACGGTACGTCCGCAGGCGCATTATCATCGCTCATTGGAAGTTTTAGAAAGAGCAAAACAAAAAGGATTTGTTACAAAGACCGGAATTATGTTAGGTCTCGGTGAAACAGCGGATGAAGTAATAGAACTTATGGGAGATTTACGCGCAGTTGAGTGCGATATTTTTACAATCGGACAATATTTGCAGCCGACAAAAAATCATTTACCTGTTGAACGATTTGCGCATCCCGACGAATTTAAAATGTTGAAAGAAAAAGGAATAGAAATGGGATTCAGACATGTTGAATCCGGTCCGCTTGTGCGCAGTTCGTATCATGCGGCAGGACAAGTGTAATTTTAATAAGCTATGAATAGAAATTTAATTTTATCAGAACTAAAGAAATACAAATCTTCTTCTTCTATTAAAAAAAATATAAAGAAGATTGGAATTTTTGGTTCGTACGCAAAGAACAACAATACTTCCAGAAGCGATATTGATATTTTTGTTGTTCTTGAAAATGCTCGAATGTTTGATGCTGTTCGAATTAAAAACGATTTGAAGAAAAATTTTCACACAGCAGTTGATGTTGTTGTCGTCACAAAATCCACAAATCAATTTTTGAAACAGCAAATAAAAAATTATGGCATTGCAGTACGATAGCGAATTATTGTTTGAAATTCGCAAACAATTGTTTTCTTCCATTGAAGTTATACTAAAACGTTCACGAACTGTAAAATCATCCGATGACTTTCTATTAAATGAAAGAAGTTTAGAACGTTTGGATTCTATTTGCATGCAATTAATTGCTCTAGGCGAGAATATTAAAAATTTAGATAAAATAACTCATCGAAAATTATTAAAGAAGTTTCCTGAATTTGATTGGAAAGGCGCGATGGGAATGAGAGATATTTTATCGCATCATTATTTTAATGTTAATGCTGAAATTGTATTTCAAGTTTGCAAGGAGGAAATACCAATACTTAAGAATGTTTTAGAAAAAATTTTTCATCAAAAATAAGAAAAACCTACGAAGGAAAAAACAGAATCAATGAAAGACGACAAAAAAAAATCTAAGCAGCCGCGCTGGTCGGATTTAGGTTTAACGAACGAAAAATTAATTTCAATGTATCATTCCATGCTTCTCATTCGCCGCTTTGAAGAACGATGCGCGCAGGAATATGGCAAAGGAAAAATCGGCGGTTTCTGCCATTTATATATCGGTCAGGAAGCAGTCGGCGTGGGAGCAATTTCCGCGCTTCGCGACGATGATTTTATTTATACAGCATATCGCGACCACGGTCAAGCAATTGCACGCGGTATGACTTCGAAAGAATGTATGGCTGAACTTTTCGGAAAAGTTACCGGCTGCTCAAAAGGTATCGGCGGCTCGATGCATTTTTATGATGTTGAAAAAGGATTTATGGGCGGTTGGGGAATTGTCGGAGGACATCCGCCGCTTGCAGCAGGTTCGGCATTCGCAACAAAATACCAAGGAAAAGATTCCGTTACAATTTGCTTTATGGGCGAAGCGTCAACAAATCAAGGCGTGTTTCACGAAACATTGAATATGGCGGAACTGTGGAAACTTCCCGTAATTTTTATTTGCGAAAATAACGGTTACGGAATGGGAACTGCAATCAGCCGTGCAATGGCTGGAGAAAATCTTTATGATAAAGCTGCGGGTTATTTGATGGATCGCGGCGCGGTAAATGGAATGGACGTAATTGAAATGTACCGTGAAATGAAAAAAGCAATCGAGCGCGCGCGAAAAGATTTCACTCCAACATTTCTTGAAGCGCGAACGTACCGCTATCGCGGTCATTCAATGTCCGATCCCGGTCAATATAGAACAAAAGAAGAAATTGAAGAATATAAAAAACTTGATCCGATAGAAACATTCGGCAATGAATTGATTGAAGCTGGAGTTTTTACTGCTGCTGATATTGAAAAAATGGAAGAAGAAATTAAAGCGGAAGTTCAAGAAGCTGTAGAATTTGCAGATGCTTCACCTCAGCCGCCGCTTGAAATGCTGCATGAAAATGTTTATGCGTAATTAGAATACGCCACAGACCAGCCCGCTTTGTGTTCTGGCGGGTTCACAGATTATAAATTTATTCGTGTCATTCGTGGCAACCAAAATTAAGGAAAAAATTAAATGGCAATTTTACAAATTAGAGAAGCAATCAATCAAGCAATCGCCGAAGAAATGGAACGCGACTCCGGCGTTTTTATTTTTTGCGCCTTGTTGGCGCATCAGCCGCT
>CAYXEE010000076.1:8036-9348 GCA_964463935.1 uncultured Chitinophagaceae bacterium
AACGGCGCGTACAAAGTAACGCAAGGATTGTGGAAACGATTCGGCGACAAACGAGTAATAGATACTCCAATTACTGAAGCAGGTTTTGCGGGAATTGGAATTGGCGCGGCAATGACCGGAATCGGCGTTCGTCCCATCGTTGAAATGATGACGTGGAATTTTGCAATTCTTGCATTCGACCAAATTATGAATCACGCCGCAAAAGCGCGTTATATGTCTGCCGGACAATTTAAAGTTCCGGTTGTTTTTCGTGGACCGAATGGACCTGCTCACATGTTAGGCGCGCAGCATTCGCAAGCGCTTGAATCAATGGTGGCGCATGTTCCCGGACTTATTGTGATGACTCCTTCAACGCCGTACGATGCGAAAGGAATGTTGAAGTCCGCAATTCGTGATGACAATCCGGTAATTTTTATGGAAAGCGAACTGATGTACGGAATTAAAGGAGAAGTTCCTGAAGAGGAATATTTAATTCCGATTGGCAAAGGCGACATTAAACGAGAAGGAAGCGATGTAACAATCATTGCTTGGACAAAAATGGTTTCTGTTGCTTTAAAAGCAGCAGCAGAATTAGAAAAAGAAGGAATTAACGCAGAAGTACTTGATCCAAGAACAATTCGTCCGCTTGATGAAGAGTTAATTTTAGAATCGGTGAAGAAAACAAATCGGGTTGTTATTGTAGAAGACTCGTGGCCATTTGCCAGCGTTGGAACTGAAATAGCATTTCGCATTCACACAAAAGCGTTTGATTATCTCGACGCTCCGGTAGAAAAAATAAATTCTGCCGATGTGCCAATGCCGTACGCAGAAAATCTTGAACACGAAGCAATGCCGAGTCCTGAAAAAGTTATTGCAGCAGTAAAAAAAGTTTTGTATCGATAAATGTAAACCTCACAGGTCTTCCGCCAAAAGATGAAACACGGCGGACAGGTAAAAACCTGTGAGGTTTTTGAGTTCAAAAAAGGAAAAATAATGGCTACAAAAATGTTAATGCCGAAATTGAGCGACACGATGGATGAAGGTGTCATTCTGAAATGGCGCAAAAAAGAAGGTGAAACAATTAAACAAGGTGAAGTTCTTGCAGACATTCAATCCGATAAAGCGGATATGGAACAAGAAGCATACGAAACAGGAGTAATTTTAAAATTATTTGCGAGAGAAGGAGAAGGGGTAAAAGTTGGCGCGCCGTTAGTGATTATCGGAAAAGCGGGAGAAGATATTTCAGCTCTGCTTGCTGAAACGCCGGTAAGCGCTCCTGCAAAAAAAGAGGAACCGAAAATTGAACAGCCAATCGCGCAGGAAACTCCAATGC
>CAYXEE010000077.1:0-2931 GCA_964463935.1 uncultured Chitinophagaceae bacterium
TTAATTTTTTGTGCCGAGTCGAAGCATTTTTTTATTTTGCGTAACTTCAGTTAAGTGGATATTTTTTTTTGCGTACCATGAGCTACTGAAGATATAAATTACAAAATTCCCGCCGGGTCTACATCCACAATAATTTTTACTCTGTTTTTTTTAGAATGCGAAGAAATTTGCTGGATCGCTTTTTTAATTGCATTTCGCGCAAGCGCTCCGCTTTTGTCTTTTGTCTTATCCGCTTTAATAATAATCTGCCGTCGGAATTCGTTTTTTATTTTTTCCAACGCCGCCGCCGCCGGACCTAAAATCCATTCTGCCGGAATATACCCGCGCAAAAGTTTTCCGAATGTGGAAGCGACTTCCTCAACTTTCTTTTCATTCTTCGCGCGAAATTCCAACAACGAAATTCGTGAATACGGCGGATATGAAGTTGCGCGGCGGAATTCCAATTCTTCATTAAAAAATCCGTTGAAATCATGATCCTGTACATGGCGCAGAGAATAATGCGCCGGCTGCGATGTTTGAATTATTACTTCGCCGGCAAGCGCGCTTCTTCCTGCGCGTCCGGCAACTTGAGTCAGCAATTGAAACGTTCGTTCTGCGGAGCGAAAATCCGGCAGCATCATTTGCGTATCTGCAGAAATTACGCCGACAAGCGTAACGCGCGGAAAATCTAAACCTTTTGCTACCATTTGCGTGCCGAGAAGAATGTCCGCATTTCCTTCGCCGAATTCCCGAAGCAATTTTTCGTGCGAACCTTTGCGCGTTGTTGTATCTAAATCCATTCGCAAAATTATTGCGTTGGGAAAAAACGCAGTCAATTCTTGTTCAACGCGCTGCGTTCCAAATCCGCGCATGTGAATTGAGATTCCGCCGCAGACCGAACACGTTGCCGGCGGCGGCTGTACTTTTCCGCAGTAATGACAGCGCAAATGTTTTTTTGTTGCGTGATATGTCATCGTAACGCTGCACCGCGGACATTGCTCGACATGTCCGCATTCGTCGCATTCAAGAAACGGCGCAAATCCCCGCCGGTTTTGAAGCAAAATAATTCCTTCTTTTTTCTCCAATCTATTTTCAATTTTTTCTTTTAATAACGAAGAAATACTTGTTGAAAGATTTTCAAACGCTTTCTTTCCAATTTCTTTTGCAGTTTGTTTTGCCGCCGCAAAATTTTTCTTCCGTTCAATATTCATATTTACAATATGAACCGGAGGAAGCGCGGCATTATCCGCCCGTTCGGGAAGCGAAAGCAGCGTAAATTTTCCGGTTGAAGAATTGGTAAACGATTCCATGGAAGGCGTTGCCGAGCCGAGAACCACAACCGCGTTTTCCAGTATTCCGCGAATTATTGCAACATCGCGCGCATTATAGCGCGGCGTAGAATCGAACTGTTTGTACGAAGATTCGTGCTCTTCATCCACAACAATAAGTCCGAGATTTTTCAGCGGCGCAAATAATGCCGAACGGGGACCGATTACAATTTTGTAACTGCCGGACTGCGCTTTGTGCCACGCATTTGAACGTTCCGAGTCGGACATTTTGCTGTGCATCCAAACTACAGCGTCTCCGAAATGCAGTTGAAATCTTTTTACCGTTTGCGGCGTAAGAGAAATTTCCGGCACCAGAACAATTGCGGTTTTCTCCATCGCAAGCGCGCGGCGGATTGATTCAATATACACCTGCGTTTTTCCGCTGCCGGTTATTCCGTGCAGCAAAAAAGTAGAATGAATATTTTTTTCTAAAACATCGGCAATAGAATGGAACGCTTGTTGTTGATGCGTATTTAACAGAATTGATAGACCTTTTGCAGTATGGTCGTCAATTTCAAGAGTATTTTTATATTCAACTTCCTTTTGGTACAGCGAAATAAATTTTTTCTGCGCAAGCATTTTAATAATAGAAAGCGAGCCGCCGTGCGATTTAAGAAATGTTGTTACGGAAACTTCTCCTTCAATCGTTTCTATTATTTGCCATAGACGCAGCTGTGTTTTTCGCAGAAGAACATCGGGAACGCCGCTTTCGCGCCGAAAGTACCATTCCTTTTTTGTTCGGATTTTCTTTTTGGACTGTTCTACAATTTCAACAATTCCCGAATTGCGCAAATCATTTGTCAGCGCATACAAATTTTTTACGCCGGTCGCTTTTTGAAGCTGTTGAATGGTAATTTCGTTCTGCCGCAGCAGCGAAATTATTTTTTTTCTTTGCGGAGAAATTTGTTCCTGCGCTTCAATTACGTCCGCAGGAATATTTTTTTGCAAGCGGATAATTCTTTTGCTTATAGCGCCGATTCCTGCGGGCAGAAAAAGCCGTACTGTTTCGCCGATTGGCGCGGAATAATATTCCGCAATCCAGAGCGCGAGCGAAATTGTTTTTTCAGAAAGCGGGGGAATCGGTTCAAGAGTGCGTATCGGCTTCAGCGCAACAGATGGACGATTGTTGGTATATTCAATGACAACGCCGGTAAGAATTTTTTTTCCGAACGCAACAGATACAATGCTTCCGATAGTTAACTCATTTTCAAAATCATTCGTAATGATGTAAGTAAATGTCTGTGCCAGCGGAACGGGCAATGCGATATTGGCGTACAAAAATTTCATTGTTGAAGCAGCGGCTGAATGTACCGCAAAAATCGTTCTGTTGCTCCGCAGTGCGTTGTAACAAATTGCTCGGCAATTGTTCCGGCAGTTTTCCGCGACTGCTCATTATCTAGCATTGTGCGCAAAACTCTATACAAAGATTTTTCATCGCCGACAACAAAGCCGCCGCCGCGTTGAACTAATTCTACCGCTTCCTGCGAGTTTGTATGTTTCGGTCCGTATGCAATAGGAACGCCAAAGACTGCCGGTTCAAGAACATTATGCACTCCCTGCCGAAAACTTCCGCCGACATATACAACGCGCGCATATTTATAGAGCGCAACAAGCACGCCGATGC
>CAYXEE010000077.1:2963-9333 GCA_964463935.1 uncultured Chitinophagaceae bacterium
TTTGAATTTCCGAAAGCCGTATAAAAGAAGTGTTGTTTTCCAGTTGATATTCTAATTGTTCAAGATGTTCAACAGTCGGCTCGTGCGGTACAATTATTGTCAATAAAGCATTTTCAATTTCCTGCAGTTTAAATATAACAGGCAGTATCGCATCTTCATCTTCGGCCCAGCTTTGACCGACAATAAAAATTTTCCTTCCCGTTGTAATGCGCGCGGGTAGAATATGTTTTTTCTGCGCATCTTCTTTTCTCATCATTACTTGGTCAAACCGCGTATCGCCGATGGCTTCCACGATTGGTTGAGAAAAATTAAAATCTGCAAACGCATTTTTGTCGTTTTCGGAAACAGTGAGAATGTGCGAAAAACAATGGTAGAGCGATTGATGAAACTGTTTTATCAGCGGAAATTTGCGCGCAGAATTCCGGCTCATTGTTGCGTTGGCAATAAATGTAGGAATATTATTTTTTTTCAACGCCCAAATAATATTAGGCCAGATATCGTAGCGCACCATAACCGCAGCGCTTGGTTTTACAATTTCAATAAATCGTTCGGCGTTGTTCTGAGAATCAAACGGAAGATAGGAAATAATATTTGCTAATTTATAGTTCTTGGAATGATCGTAGCCCGACGGGGAAAAAAATGTGGCGATGATATCTACTTCGGGATTTGTTCGTTTAATCTCCGCAATAATCGGCTTCGCCTGCTCAAATTCTCCCATAGAAGAGGCGTGAAACCAAATGCGATATTTTCCCCGCAGCAGCGCAGCGTTATGCTGCAACTGCTCAAATAAATCGGCGCGCCCTTGAATTCCGCGTTTAATTTTTTTATTGAAAATTCCGCCGAGATGAAATACTCCCCACAAAAGCGGAATAACAATAATGTTATAGAAAATCTGCCAAAGATTCATCGAACAAAAATTTTTGTGCAATATAGGCAAATTCTATAGAATGTAAAAAGATAAAGTACAGCAGCGTACCAAAAAATTTATTTTTGTATAGTTTTGACTTTCTATTTTTTTTGCTACTTTATCTTAGAACCGCGTTAGTTTTGCGGCGGAGGCGGTGGTAATTCGTTTCCCGGAGGTCCTTCGGTTGTTACGGTAGTTGAACTGTTTGTCTCATTTTGTTCTTGAATTGTGTAGGTAAGTATCTCTCCTCCAAGAATTACAAGGGCAATAATGCTGTAAAGGTATGTCATAGCTTCTCCTATAATGGTTTAATTTTTTTTGGTTTTGTTATTTCTAATTCATGTTGCGCAACTATATTCCTGAATAGCTCCGACCTTCAGGTCGGAGTAGAGTACAGAAACAAAAATAGTTGGACTTTAGTCCATAAAGCATTGAGAATTCAGGGCTAAAGCCCGTTCACTTTGTGATATTTTTTTCCACGACCTAAAGGTCGCGGCTAATCATTTACTCAATGCGTAACATTAGTTACTAACTATATAGAGTGTTTTTTATCAAAATTTGGACATGATTTTTAGAAAAAAAATAAAAAATATTGCCTCTGTTTTTAGCAAATCTTTCTGCCTAATTATATTTGCGGCAGTTTTGTCCCTTTCTGAAAATTCGTACAAATTTACCGGCGGCGCCGACACGCTTCTTGCACGCAGTTTTATGAATGCAGGAGATGAATTTAGAGAGAACTCTCAATTTGACAGCAGCATTGTTTATTTTGAAAATGCAGTTGCAATCTACAAACAAAGCGAGCTTTGGGAATTGTACGCCGACGCATTATTAAAAACAGCAGATTCGTATATCAGAAATTCGCAATACGCCAAAGCAGAGCAGCTTGTTGCAGAAATTGATTCATGTTTCAATTTCAATATCATTCAAAGTATTGAAACTCGTGTTTCAATGTTTGCCCTAAAATCTTTTTTAGAAACAAGCGTAAAAAAATTCAATGAAGGTCTTCGCTATGCAATGTATGCGATTCAATTATCCCAAAGTATAGCGCCAATTAATTTTTATCTTAAAGCCAAAGCATACTATTCATTGGGAACTGTGTACTATCGAAAAGGAGATGTTAAAACAGCATTTACGATGTTCGATTCTGTACGAATTTTCCAATTGCAGCTTACCGATACGAAATTAAAATTCCATTTATCCGTCACATATACCATGTTGGCATTATGCGCCGAAGAATTATCGGATTATGATACGGCAATAAAAATGTATCGGGAAGCGCTCGCTATTTTTGCGAATCACAAAAGAGAAATAAGTTATTCCGCAGCGGCATGTTATAGCAATTTAATGTCAACGTATTACAGCATGGGGCTGTATAACGAAGCGCTTGAAACAGGATTTAAGTGCGTTGAAATTCAAAAAAAACTTAATCTGACAAAAAGTTCGCGTATGGGTTCGTTATATGGTAAAATAGGCGATATTTATACGCAGCTATGGGATTTTGAAAAAGCTGAAACATATTTACTGCAGTCGCTTCAAATATTTCGTACTGCAAGTTCATTTTCACGCATCGGAGCCGGAGAAATTCTGAATCGGCTTGGCGAACTTTATAGAATTAACGGAGATTTTGACAAAGCGCTAAAATATTCGTTAGAGGGAAAATCGTTAGTTGAACACTCAGTAGGAACGCTTCATCCCACGGCGGCTGTTTCGTATGAACTGCTTGGAAATATTTATTATGATACCAAAGAATATAATTCTGCATTAGCGTATTACAAAAAAGCGCTGGTAAACAGAGAAAATACAGACGATATCAATCTGCAATTAAATGCCGCATCGCTTCGCTCTTTAATCGGCGCACTGTTTACAGCTCAGAAAAATTTTGACAGCGCCGCAGTATATTTGCATAAAGCCCTAATATTGCAAGCAAGCGCCCCGAAGAAAAATTACAGTCAGCTTTCCGGCACGCTCAAACGTCTTGGCGATGTTGATAGCGGACAAAAAAAATACAACAGCGCGGTGCAATGGTACCGCAAGGCAGCAGCGGCAATTCAAGAAAGCGAAGCAGAGAAAAAAGATTCTAAAACGCTGTTATCCGCTCTAACGGCGGAAGCGGCGGCGTTGGAAAAATTATTTGAAACCACAAAACAGAAACAATTTTTGTTCGATGCGGCGAATACATACAATACAGCAGTACATATTGTCGACGAAATGCGTAAACAATTTTATTCCGATGAATCTAAATTATTTCTCGCCGGAATGTCGAACTCCATTTATGCAAACGCCTGTCGAATTACACTTCGGCTGTACGAATTAACAAATGACGAATCGTATAAAGAAAACGCATTTTTAATCGCCGATAGAAGCAAAGCAAATTCTTTACTGGGAAGGTTGGCTGAAAGCGACGCTAAACATTATGCCAATGTTCCGGACAGCATTATACAAAAAGAGCGCTCATTAGAAAAAACAATTGCGGCATTTGAAATTCAACTTTCAAAACAACAAACGGTAAATATACAGTCTCAATCCGAAGCGATAAATACGACGCGCAAACAATTATTTGCCGTAAAAAATGAATTACAAGAATTAAGAAATGCAATTGAACGCCGCTATCCAAAATATTATGAACTAAAATATCCCTCCGCGCCGGTTTCAATACAAAAAATTACATCGCAATTACAGGAAAAAACAGCAATTGTGGAATATCTTATTGATGGTAATTCATCGTTTGCCTTTGTTCTTACTAAAAATCAATTAACGGCAGTACGCTTGCGGCTTCCTGCTCATTTTCCCAAACTTGCGGATAGTTTTGTAACGGCGATTAAAACCATAAATAAAAAAAGTTATTTGCAAACAAGCGCAAAGCTCTATTCATTATTAATTCGTCCGATAGAAACAGCGATAGCTGGAAATACTTCGCTTATCTGTATTTCTGACGGCGTTTTGCATTACGTGCCGTTTGAAGCGCTGCAAAATAAAAAAGAACATTCAAACGATTTTACCAATCTCCCATATCTTATCAATAGATTTGACATTCGTTATTCATATTCTGCCTCATTTTTAACGGCGTTAGAAAAACAAGTTGACCGAAAACAAAATGACGAATTTTTTGCCGGATTTGCGCCGGTATTCCGCAATTCTACAAACAATGGAAATTTTCTTGCCAATCGGCTCGCAGTAGAAAAAAGCGGAATTTCCGATGTTCGCTCAATTACATTAGACGGAAAAAATTTTAACGAACTGAAATATTCTGAAAGCGAAATACTTTCCATTGCCGATGCGTATGAAAAAAACAATAAATCTGTGAAACAGTTTCTGCATACCGCCGCAAACGAAGAAAATTTCAAAAAGTTCAGCGGCGCGGCGGATATTGTTCATGTTGCCACGCACGGATTTATGAATGAAAAAAATCCAAAACTTTCCGCTATTATTTTTTCTCAGCCGAACGATTCGCTTCAGAGCGAAGACGGAATTTTGTATACCGAAGAGGCATTCAACTTAGATTTACATGCGCGGCTTGTTGTGCTGAGCAGCTGCGAAAGCGGAGTCGGTAAAATTTTCAACGGCGAAGGAATGATGGCATTAACGCGCGGAATATTTTATTCCGGCGCAAAAAATGTTTTGTATTCGCTTTGGAAAGTTTCGGATAAACACACTTCTACGCTTATGACCGATTTTTACTCCCGCGTTCTACAAGGAAAAACATTTTCATCGTCGCTCCGTTTGGCTAAAATGCGCATGATTCGTAATGAAGAAACGGCGTTCCCGAGCAAATGGAGCGGATTCGTTTTGGTAGGCGAATAGCAATTCCTGTTATCGTATTACAAACTTTCCAACGTATGCAAGTTCATTATTTGCTTCTAATTTCCAATAATACAAACCGGCAGAAAGTTTTTTCTTCAACTCGTACACGCTTCCGTGAATAGTTTCGGAAAGTAGCTCATTCTCTTTGTTGTCAAGTATTCTCAATAATACCGTCTGCGATTCTCCATTCCAATAAAATTGCACCGGCTGCTGAACCGTTTTTCCCGAAACCGGAGAAAATACTTGAAACGAAGCAGAACGAAATTCAGTTTCAATTAAATCTTCAAGGTTCTTTGACGGTTCAAAATTTGCAGCAAATATACGTTCCGTTGGCGGCGCAGTTTTTTCTCGCTTCGGCATTTCCAGCGTTAGAGAATCTTTTTTTAATTCATTGGCGATAACAGCGTGAGTCGAAATTTCTGCCGGCTGAATTGCATAATAATAAACCGAGCCGCCCAGCAGTACAATTGCAAAACCGGCGGCGATTCTATAACTGAATCGAAAAATTTTAGCTCTTCTAAAATACGGATGTTCGCCTGCGGCAGCAGTCTGCTCTGAATTAGTCAGTTCGTAAATTTCCATAATTTGCTGTTTGCAAGAAAAACAATTTGCAGCGTGCGCAAGAATTTCCGTCGGCAGTTCGTTTGTTTTATCTAAATGCAATGCATCAACATACAAAGCAATTGCTTCTTCTGTTAAATGATCTGTTGCAGTAAAAAACTGTTGAGTTTTCATGGCGTATTTAGTTTAAGGTTTCGAGATACTTTTCAAATAAAAGGGCAAAGCTTTCTTTCGTATATGTTCGTTTCGGCGGATTGCCGTTTAAAAGCGTAATAATTTCATCAATCATTCTGTTAGTCCATCGCTGCAACGATCCTTCTTGAGTGTTTTTCTTTTCATATTTGTTAAAAAGAAATTTGACTGCGCCAAACGCCTCCGGATCCGTCATTGAACCATACCTGTCTTTAAATTGCGAGAGTACATCGCGTATTTCTGTTTTTGCAGCAGCGCTGAAACATCGTACTATATCTTCTTCTTGCAGCGGAATGCGAAAAGTAAGTTTAAGCGCAAATACAATTTTATTCATTCGCTTATCGTACGTTATCAATATTTTTTTAAGCCGGTTTATTTCATCCGTAAAAATTAAATTGTTTTCCAAAGTCTGTTTTTCATCGTGCAACGCATCTTCAAATTCAACAGTATCTATGTTTTGCTTATTATCTAAATACATCTCTTTACAAATATTACTGATGACAACAGAAAAATATGTAGAAAGAAGCGCCGTTCCTTTATAGTTTTTTTGTATTGTGGAAATACTTTTTAATAATTTTACGTTAACATTTTGAATATGGTCTTCAATTTGATTCTTTTCCAACGAACCTAAATTGGCATACCGTTTTACAATGACGGCAACAAGCTTTTGGTAATGCACAATAAGCGCGTGCGGATTGGAATATAACAGCGAAATTTCATACTCGTTAGAAGTTTGAGGCATAATTTTGAATTTTTTTGAAGTGGCAATTGATTTATTCTGCTTCCGCCTTTCAAATATACAAATGCAAAATATGGACTGCAATTTTTCATAATGTACTATTCAAAATTATTTAACTGATGTTACGCAGATGGTCATGCTGAGCCTGCCTGCACGAAGCCGATGCTTCG
>CAYXEE010000078.1:0-9124 GCA_964463935.1 uncultured Chitinophagaceae bacterium
TGCGCAAGTTGTGTGTGAGGTCCGGCGGCAGGACCAACAGGATTTGCAGCTTTATTGCCGCACGATGTTACGGATAAATCTAATTCAGGATTTGGAATGTAAAATTTGCGTGTCGGTAAATCAAAGATTGCATTGTTCTTTGAGTGTTCGTAATAAATTCTACGAAGTAATTTTTTCAGCGGTACGGGGACGAGTTCAGCCATTTAGTTTTTTTCTCCAATTATAAATCTCACGGAACCGTCTCCATCATTTTTATCCACATCTTTTTGGATTTTTTTTCAGATTCGTGATATGCGCGTTCAACATCTACACCAAGCATTGTGCGATTTTTCAAAACCCACTTGCCGCCAATCATAACGCTTTCAACGTTTGAAGAACGCATTCCGAAAAGATAATGTCCGAGTAAGTTTTCTGTAGTCATTGAAGTAGGTGAAATATAATCCATTATTACCAAATCAGCGACAGATTTTTTTTCAAACGAACCGAATTTTTTCCCAAATAGATTGGAAATATATTGCTGCCCGCCGCTAATGAAATGAGCGAAATCAATCTTTTGCTTGAATTGCGAATCCTGCCGTTTGAAAAATGCAATCTTCGATTCCTCAAACATATCCGAAGGAAATCCGTCCGTTCCAATCATTCCGCGATTATTGAATTTATGAATCTGTGCATAACCGACTTTGTTATTCATATTAGAACGCGGATTATGC
The DNA here is from genome assembly GCA_964463935.1 of uncultured Chitinophagaceae bacterium. Classification (GTDB taxonomy): domain Bacteria; phylum Bacteroidota; class Ignavibacteria; order UBA10030; family UBA8401; genus JACFMZ01. Next base: position 711 of record CAYXEE010000078.1, read on the forward strand.
GCGAATACTACATCCGTTTTCTTTAAGTAAGAAAATTCTTTTTCAGAAAGGTGAATGCAATGAGCAAGAATTGTTTGTTCGCGAAGAATATTTTTTTCTGCCAGACGCGAAATAATATTTTTTTTGTATTTCTTCTTTGCATCATCAACATCGCAGCCATCTTCCGCAACATGTATGTGAACGCCGACATTATGTGCGCTTGCCAAATCGCCGCACAGTTCCAGCGATTCGTTATTTAATGTAAACGAAGCATGCGCTCCGACAAGACCGCGGAAGAAATTATTTTCTTTGTTCTCTCGAATAAAATTATCGTTCTCAAACAAGCCGTCGTCCCGTTTTTTCTTTCCATCGCGATCCGTTACTTCGTAACACAACACGCCGCGCATTCCAACTTTTTGTAATGCTTCTTTTATAATATTCAGCGAACCGGAAATTGCATTCGGCGAAGCATGGTGATCTATAAAAGTAGTTGTGCCGTTTTTAACAGCTTCAATTCCGCCGATGAGCGCGCTGTAATAAATTGTTTCGTCATCAAGAGCGCGGTCTAATCGCCACCAAATTTTTTTCAGAATTTCGTAAAAATTTTTCGGAGCAATTTTCGGCTGCGGCATTCCGCGTGAGAGTGTGGAATATAAATGTGTGTGCGCATTTACCAATCCCGGAATAACAATCTTTCCATTCAGATCAAAAACTTCTTCGCGTTCTTGAGGAAGAAGTTTTTTCCCGATTTCAGAGATTAAACCATTTTCAATTCGCAAATCAACTTTTTGAATTGCTGCCGGCTGTAATGTTACACATGTTGTATTTTTTAGAAGCATATCTTATTCATGTATTTATCTCACGCAAAGACGCAAAGTATTTTTTAAACATCTAACTCTTTGCATCTCTGCGGCTAAAACCATTTTACATTTCATTTTTTTTACACAGTCGGATAAATCCGACTGCTATAAAATTTACTATCCAGAAATTAATATTGTTTTACTATTATTACAGTTGACTTTAGGCAACAGTAACAAAGTTTTAAAAACTAAACCGACTTTAGCCAAATTTATTTTTTACATAGCGGGATAAATCCGACTGCTATAAAATTTACCACCCAGAAATTAATATTGTTTTACTATTATTACAGTTGACTTTAGGCAACTGTTGCAAAGTTTTAAAAACTAAACCGGCTTTAGCCAAATTTATTTTTTACACTGTTGGATAAACCCGACTGTTATAAAATTTACTATACAGAAATTAACGTTGTTTTAATATAATTACAGTTGACTTTAGTCAACTGTGACAAAGTTCTAAAAATAAATCGGCTTTAGCCGCATTTACTTTTCATTTACAAACTGCCAACCATATTTTTTCATAAACTCATCTACTTCTTCGCTAAAAGATTTTGTCCGATGATGTTCTGATTGAGCAGCAATATATTCTTGCACATTCTTTAGATGGCTTTCGCTTACACTCACCGCCCAATAATCATCCTGCCATTCAAATTTCAATTTTGTGAGATTGTTTTTATTTATCCAGAAGGAAGATTCGCCTTTTATTAACTGTGCAACTTTGCTGATAGTTTGTTCTTTATTTAACGAAACCAAACAATGGACATGATCATTGTATCCGTTCACACAATCAAGCCAAATATCTTTTTCTTTCGCATTCTCATTAATGTGTTGAAATACCTTTTGTCGAATTTCTTGAGATAAATATGGCTCTCTATTTTTTGTTGAAAAGACAAGATGAACCCAAATTCTTACCCAACTCATAGTATTTTAATTTGATGCAGCTAAAGCCAATTGAATGTATATTTTTTTTAATCAGTCATCTAAAGATGACTGCAATTTGACAAAAGAAAATTTATTCTTTGCTGCACTTTGGCTAAAGCCTAATATTTTTTATTATTTTTCAATCAGTCATCTAAAGATGACTGTAATAATTAATTCTGAATATTCTTTTAAATTGCAGTTGACTTTAGTCAACTGTAATAAGGCATTTCTGTGGCTAAAGCCACTTTTTAATTTCTTATTTTTCAATCAGTCATCTAAAGATGACTGTAATAATTAATTCTGAATATTTTTTGAAATTGCAGTTGACTTTAGTCAACTGTAATGGATTACTAAACTTAAATCGGCTTTAGCCGCATTTCATTGCTGCAAAGCTCTCTTCAGCGCCTCAATTGTCGGCTGTAAACTAATCGGCTCTCCAGCCGCTTGTTTTGCGGATGCAATATCTTTCAATCCATTTCCTGTAACCATGACAAGAGCGGTTTCATTCGGCAAAATAATTTTTTGTTCTATTGCTTTTTTTAATCCAGCAGATGCAGTAACGCCGGCAGGCTCGCCAAACACTCCGGCAAGCCGCGCTGTAGATTTCATTGCTTCTAAAATTTCTTCATCGGAAACTGCAATCATATCGCCGTGAGAATTTTTTATCTGCTCAATCGCTCTTCTCCAATTGCGCGGAGTTCCGACTGCAATGCTGTCTGCAATTGTATTCGTGTCTGAAGGAATTAAATTTTTTCCCGACTTAAACGCTTCGAGCATCGGCTTCGCGCCTTCTGCTTGCACGCCAAGTAAACGCGGAACTCGGTCAATGATTCCGAGTTTCTTCATTTCCTGTAAACCTTTTCCGATTCCGCCGATTGTGCATCCATCGCCGACCGAAACAACAACCCAATCCGGAAGTTCGTTGGCGCATTGTTCCACAATTTCAAGACCTGCAGTTTTTTTCCCTTCAACTAAAAACGGATTTGTTCCGCTGTTGCGATTATACCATCCGAATGTGTCGCACGCTTCTTTGCACAGATCGAATGCGTTTTCGTACGTTCCTTGCACTTTTAAAACTGTTGCGCCGAAAACAAGAAGCTGAGTTACTTTTGGTTCCGGAGCGCGCTGCGGAACAAATATATAACTTTTCAATCCAACAGCTGCTGAAAGTCCGGCGAGCGATGAAGCGGCATTTCCTGTTGACGCGCACGCAATTGTATCAAATCCAAATTCAATTGCTTTCATTACGCCGATAGAACTTGCTCGGTCTTTAAAAGAACTTGTCGGATTTCTTCCGTCATCTTTTACAAAAACTTTTTTAATTCCAAGATATGAAGCAAAACGCGGAATATCATACACCGGAGTCCAGCCGACATGCAAATGCGGCAGCGGAATTTCCGAGGAAATTGGGAGAAGTTCTTTGTAACGAAAATGATTGTATAAGCGATTTGAGATTTGTGAAGCGAGGTTTGGTTTTATTGCATCATAATCGTACTGAACATCTAGAATTCCTTCTTGTCCGCATTTCGGGCAAGTAAAATTGTTGCCGTAGTTGTAGGAAGCGCCGCAGATGAGACACCGAAAACCGGTTACAAATTCAGGAGAAGAGTATTTCATAGAACCGCCAAAATTTTTAGTTAGAAAATATAGGAATATTTGGTTTGTAGTTCAATGAAATTGATGATGAAATATCAACTATCTTCTCCCAGTTTTGCCAATCCCGCAGATGCAATATAGGTTTTTGCAGCGCCGTTGTGTTTCAAAATTTTTGATAATTCTTGTATTGTTGCTCCGGTCGTAATCACATCATCAACAATAAGAAATTTTTTATTTTTCGCTTTGCCAGAATGAGCGATTGAAAAGGCATCTTCAACATTTTCTTTGCGCTGTTCTGCGTTAAGTTTTGTCTGCGTTTGCGTGTATTTTATTCTTTGGACCACCGACGTTTCAACCGGCGCATTCAGGACTGTTGAAATTCCTCCGGCAATTACTTCCGCTTGATTGTAACCGCGTTCTCGGAATTTTTGTTTGTTAAGCGGAACGGGAATAATTGCATCAAGTTGTAATGCATCATTCAATAATTTTCTTCCCAATTTTACGCCAAGCAATTTTCCAAATTCTTTCACTTCTTCATATTTCAGATTGTGAGCAAGCGTTTGAAATACGCCGTTTTTTTCAAAATAATAAAGCGGAAAAAATTCGTCAACAATTCCGGAGTTGATGAAACGCTCTTCCATAACTTTAAATGTAAAATCGCTGGGATGAACTTCCTTAAGAGACGACCAACAGGAATTGCACAATCGTTCTTCATCGCCAAGCAATTCTTTTTTGCAATGAAAACAAGTCCGTGAAAAGAAAAAATCGCGAAACGGCTGAACAAGACTTAAATATATATTCTGAAAATTCGTTTTTCTTCTGATAGACGTTTAATTTCGTCGCGCAATTGCGCCGCGCGTTCAAATTCCAAATCTTTTGCCGCGCGCTGCATTTCTTGCGTTAATTCTTCAATCAAATCTTTCTTCTGATCTTTGGATAAATATTTTACAACATTTTCTGCAACAAGCGGCAGGCGCTCGCGCTCTCTGCGTTCTTCTCTATCGGAAGCTGCGTCGGCAACAGCAGTGGAAGCAATAATTTCATCAAACGTTTTATAAATTGTTTTTGGAGTAATTCCATTTTCTTTATTGTATTGAATTTGTTTTTCTCTGCGTCGTCCGGTTTCATCAATTGTTTTACGCATAGAATCGGTCATCTTATCCGCATACATAATTACCATTCCATTGGCATTGCGCGCCGTTCTTCCTGCAGTTTGAATTAACGAACGTTCGGAGCGCAAAAATCCTTCTTTATCAGCATCCAAAATTGCAACAAGCGAAACTTCCGGCAAATCCAAACCTTCACGCAGCAAATTTACGCCGATTAACACATCGCTGTAACCGAGACGAAGATTGCGCAGAACATCAACTCGCGCAAGCGCATCAACTTCGGAATGAATATACTGCACTTTAATTCCTATGTTCGCTAAATATTCCGTTAAATCTTCCGCCATTCGTTTTGTTAATGTTGTAACTAAAACTCGTTCTTTAGAAGCAATGCGTTTACGAATTTCTGCAATCAAATCGTCAATTTGATTTTTTACAGGGCGAACTTCAATAACAGGATCAAGCAATCCTGTTGGACGAATAACCTGCTCAACAAACACGCCCTGACATTTTTCTAATTCATAATTTCCCGGAGTTGCGCTGACAAATATTACTTGATTCACCATTTCTTCCCATTCGTCAAATTTCAGCGGACGATTATCTAGCGCGGATGGTAAACGGAATCCATACTCAACTAAAGTTTGTTTTCTGCTTCGGTCGCCAAAATACATTGCGCCGATTTGCGGAACCGTTACGTGAGATTCATCTATGACTAACAAAAAATCATCGGGGAAATAATCGAACAAACAGAATGGACGCGAACCGGGCTGACGACCTGCAATATGGCGCGAGTAATTTTCAATGCCGCTGCAATAGCCGACTTCGCGCATCATTTCTAAATCAAATCGGGTGCGTTGTTCCAATCTTTGAGCTTCAACATATTTTCCAAGGTCGCGCAATTCTGTAAGTCGTTCTTTCAATTCAATCTCTATGGATTTTATGCCGCGTTCAAGCGAATCGCGCGTTGTAACAAATTGTTTTGCAGGATAAATAACATCGTAATCGGTTTCACCGCGAACTTTTCCTGTTAACGGATCAATAAAAGAAATTTTTTCAATTTCATCGCCAAAAAATTCTATGCGCACAGCTTCGTCATTTTCATACGCAGGAATTACTTCTATTACATCGCCGCGGACGCGGAAAGTTCCGCGTGTAAATTCATAATCGTTCCGCGCGTAATAAATATCCAGAAGTTTCCGTAAAAATTTATTGCGGTCAATTTGATCTCCTTTTTTTACTACCACCATTTGCTCAATCCATTCATCCGGCGCGCCGATTCCGTAAATAGAACTGACCGAAGCGACAACAATCACATTTTTATTTCCGCTTAAGAGCGCGCTTGTAGCGCGTAACCGCAAGCGGTCAATTTCTTCATTCACGGACGAATCTTTTTGAATGTACGTATCGCTCGTCGGTACATACGCTTCCGGCTGATAGTAGTCGTAATAGCTGATAAAGAATTCAACGCTGTCCTCTGGAAAAAAATTTTTGAACTCTGCATATAATTGCGCTGCAAGAGTTTTATTGTGCGACATAACAAGCGCCGGTCTATTCGCTTGCGCAATAACATTTGAAATTGTAAATGTTTTTCCGCTCCCCGTTACGCCAAGAAGCGTCTGATATCGGTCGCCTCGTTGAATTCCTTCAAACAATTGTTTTATTGCTTCAGGTTGATCGCCTTGCGGTTTATATTCTGAAACTAATTGAAAACCCATTTATTTTTTATGCATTGACTTAATTATCGAATTTGTGATTTTGTGCGGAGTAACTTTTGCAATCTTTGCGCCCATGGTATTCATAACGCCGGTGATGATTACTGTTTTTCCGCATTTCCAATTTTTGTAGCCAATACGCGCAACTTTTTCACTCTCCATCATTAAAATACTTTTTTTGCCGACAAGCGCATCTGTAATTCCTGCTCGCTGTTGAAAATTTGTTTCCGTCGGTCCGGGACAAATAACAGAAACTTTGATATTGAATTTTTTTAATTCTTCCGCAATTGCTTCAGTAAATGCAACAACGTAAGATTTGCTTGCATAATATGTCGCCATCAATGGTCCGGGTTGAAATGCGGCAGTGGATGCAATATTAATTATTCCGCCAAATTTTCGTTCAACCATTTCTTTAGCAAACAATCGGGACAAATGCGTGAGCGTAGTAATATTGAGTTGAAGCAAATCTAAATTTTCATTCAGATCAATTTCATGGAAATATCCATGCGTTCCAAATCCGGCATTATTAACAAGATAATCTACCTGGATATTGGCGCGTTGTAGCTGTTGAAACAATTCTTCAGAAGACTTCGGGTCTGCTAAGTTTAATGGAACGATATGCGCGGCAATTTTAAATTGCGAGTGTAATGAATTTGCAATTTCTTGAAGTTTTGCAGCATTGCGCGCAACAAGAACAAGATCATTTCCATCGGCAGCGAATAATTTTGCAAATTCTAATCCAATTCCACCGGAAGCGCCGGTAATTAATGCTGTATTTTTTCTGTTCATAATTTATCCTTTTTTCTTATCGGGAAAATATACGCCTTTCATATCTGTGCCAAGCATTCCCGCTTTGAATGCCCGCTCATCAATAGGATTTAATGAACGAATCATTGCCGGGGTCATTAATTTTATAACAGGAATGTAACTCAGTTTCAATCCGATTGCTTCCATAACATTATCATCAAATTGAAAGTTCTTATATTTTTTTAAATTCAACGGAACGGAAAATTGACGCAATGAATGTTCTTTGTTCATATTATAGAACGGCTCAAAATACGACATCACTAATTCACGCGCGTCTCTATACACAGGTTCGCGAAATCGTAATCCGACAAAATTAGATTTTGCGATTGAACCAACGCGTCCGTTTTTTTTGAAAATTGCAATTACATGATCATCATCCCGCACCGCTTGCATATCAACAATCAGCGGTTGAAATCCTATCCGTTCTACCATTGCGGCGGCAAATACCGCGCCGTCAAAACAGTGCGCTTTTCTATCGCGCAGCACCGAGCGCGGCGAACGATAACAAGATTCCGTACTGTACGGAATTGAATCAAGAAATTGTTGAATTTTTATCGGCGAAGAAAATTTTTTTATTATTTGTAATTCTTCTTTTGTCCAATTGAATTGGCGTTCCATATTTTTCCTATGAAGTTTGTAAATGAATATAGAAGAATTTTTAAGGAAGAGAAAGAGAACAAAAAAGATTATGCAAGAAAACGCAAATACAGCAGTCGTAAAACTGTTGCAAGAACGATAATAATATACAATGGACGAATAATCGCAACTCCTTTTTTCACTGCTAAACGCGCGCCAATTTGTGCGCCGACTATTTGTCCGATTCCCATAACAATTCCGTATGAATACCAGATTGAACCTCCGACCGCAAAAACAACAAGCGCAACAATGTTGCTGACAAAGTTCATTGCTTTAGTATAACCTGTCGCTTTTTGTAAATCATAACCGAGCAGCAATACAAATGCAATTGCCCAAAATGAGCCGACACCTGGACCAAAAAATCCATCATAGAAGCCGAATAACAATCCGAACAAAACAAAAAATTTTATTCCGCTCATCACCGCATGCTTTTGCTGTTCCCCAAATTTTGGATTAAGAATTGAATATACTGCAATAACGATAAGAAGAATCGGAATAAGATCTTTTAAAATTTCAGCATGAATTATTTGTACAGCCCAAGCGCCGACTGCCGCGCCGATTAAAGTCCAAAGCGCGCCAAATTTTGCTTCTCGCAGATCAATAATATTTTTTCGCCAGTAGTATAATGCAGCGGTAAAGCTTCCGAATGTTCCTTGGAATTTATTCGTGCCAAGCGCAATCTGCGGCGGTACGCCAACGCTCAGTAAAACCGGAAGTGAAATCAATCCTCCGCCCCCGGCGATGGAATCAATAAGTCCGGCAAAGAATGAGGCGATGAAAAGAAGTAAATAAAGAAACGG